>JAISOP010000235.1 GCA_031275525.1 Tannerella sp. | reverse complement strand
ATGGCTTCCTCGCTGTTGCGGGCACGCAGGTCGTGCAGTCTGTCGGCGTGTCCCGAGGTGACGGGCAGCAGGCCGCGTCCCCAGAGGGGCGTGGTGCGGCATACGCGGACGCGGCCCGGTTCCTTCATGTCCAGGTCGTGGCGCAGCAGGTCGGTATAGGGATAAATCTTCTGGTTCGAGAGGGAAGGCATGGGCGTGTAGTGGGCACGGGTGGTCCACGAGGGACGGTGACAGGCTGTGCAGCCGGTTTCGTAAAAGAGCGTGCGACCGCGCTGTACGGTCTCGTCGTCGAGGTTACGGGCGGCCGGCACGGCAATGCCGCGGTGCCAGACCATGAAAGCGTCGTAATCCTCGGTCGTCATTTCCGGCTCCAGTTGAGTGGACATCAGGTCGGCTTCGATTTCCTCCGCCGTCTTGTTCAGCGCCGCCTGCACGCCGGCGTCGGCGGCCATGACACGGGCGTATTCCGCGGTGATGTAGTGATACCGCCGGTCGGGGCGCGTCACGTTGGTGATGTTCCAGAGGGCGTTCGCGCCCGGCCCGTTGTCCAGCGTCGCCCGGGTACAGAGGTAGGTGAACCGTCCGGGATGCTTGCCGGGGAAGTAGGGATTGAGGCCGGTCTCGTCGATGTCGGCGCCGATGACGCCCTGACAGTATCCGCGTGCCTGTTCCTCGTCGTACTGTGCCCGCAGGTCTTCGTCGGAAATGGCGTCGAGCAGCCCGACGCCGTAGATGCCGATGGTGGCTTCGATGGAGGCGGCGTGGAGGCTCATGTCGAAGTCGGGAAAGAGGATGGCGCTCTGGTCGATTTCGATGGTGGGGTAGATCAGCGTGCCGGCATAGCTGTAGCCGTCGCTGTAGGGCGTACCGTCTTCGTAGCGGTTGCCGTGTTCATCGACGTATTCGTGCCAGGTCAGGCGGATGCCCGATTCGTCGATGGGCGGCTTGAAGGGGGCGACGGCGCGGGTCTGGGTCATGCCGGTGAAGTACTTCGAGGCCAGCGCCAGGGTGGGCGAGGCCGGGTCGTAGATCATGAGCAGGTAACCGTTGCGGCTGTCGTCGGTATCGAATTTCTCGACCCGCTTGCTGTGCCCGCCGTAGCTGGGATGGCAGGCTACGCAGGACTTGCGGATGTAAACCGGGCCGAGGCCGGAGTAGCCCGTCTCGCCGGCCGAGACAAAACTTTTGGAAGCTAGTTCCTCGCCGCGCATAAACTGGCGGTAGAGCACGGGGTCTTCGTTGACAATCTCTACCGGCTGGCGGTAGGCACGCGAAGTGGCGTTGAAGACGGTGGCCTCCCTGCCGCCGGCATACCATTCGTCGCCGTACTCGCCGTTGTCCGGCGGCGGCGGCGTCGGTTCCGGATCGTCCGAACAGGCTGCCGCCCAAACGAGCAGCAGCGTTACACTGATTATTGATTTGAATCGTTTCATACCTTATTTATTATTTAATGAGCGGGGAAAATGCAGGTATCGGAATACGCGCACTTTCCCCGCGGGTTATTTATCGTCATATTGTCTGCCGGACGTCATTCGATGATCTCCGGGATACGGTCGAACAGGTCTTGGAGGTCGTTGCAAGCTTCGACCGCCGCATCCACCTGAGCGCCGTTGATCTGGTCGCGCACGACTTCGTAGAACGACTTGCCGCCCGTCCCGATGGCGGCGATCTTTGTCAGGCAGTCTTCTATCTTGGCTTTGATGTTGCTGTCGAGGCCGGCGTCTACCGTGGCGACGTAGGCACTCAGGCAGGCCGTTTTGCGCGAGTTGTTGTCCATACCGCCGAGATAGGCGTTCTTGATGCTGAGGATGTTGTTCTGATAGTCGTCCAGCGAATGCCAGCTGTACCACGATTCCACATCTTCCGTCCGATGATTTGCGTAGGGTTCGAAAATCTTGGTTTGCCCCACCTCGCCGGCGATTTCGGCCGCGCCGACGGCTATTTCGCTCAGCGCGTCAGGCCAGGAGGTATAGTTGCCACCTGCCGACTGCGGGGCCAGTTTACCGGCAAAATCCCGGAAGGCGGCATTGTCGTTCAGCGCAGCCTTCACGTCGGGATTTTCGTTGAAGACCTCGCGAATCTCCGCCGACACCGCACTTTCTCCCGCCCAGGCGACGTAGGCCAGCACGCAGTCCCACACCAGTGCGTCGGTAGCCGCCGTGAGGTATTTCAGTTCCGCTTCCGAGAGGTCGCTCACCGGACGCGACTGTCCTTCGCGATAGAGGAGGTATTCGGTGACGTGGAAGCCGATGACCTCGGCGTCCAGCTCTGCCCAGGCCTTCTCGCCCGTCAGGTCGGCCGCTTCCTGTTTCAGCGTCTCCACGATCACATCCAGTTCCAGCGGCCAGGAATCAATGTGCGCATCAATATCAAACCCGTCTTCGCTCACGGGGCCGAACAGGAACGCCTCACTGATTTCCCAGGCCACACGCGCCTTCATCCAGGCGTCCGAAGCCGCCCTCATATTCGCATCCGAGGGGTCGTTTTTGAGTTCCGTGTTGGCGGCCCGCATTTCGAGTGCAGCCTCGGCCAACGACCGGTAGGTGGGAATGACCGTCGATTCGACATAGGAACTGAGGATGGACCGGTAGAGTTCATCGTTGTTCGTTTCTTCCCCCTCTTCGCCGCCTTTGTCCTTCTCGCACGAGAACAGACCGGCAGCCGGCAGCAGGATTGCCGCAATGAACATAATGTTCCGAAATAATTTATTCATGACTGTTTGTTATTTATTGAGTTATTAATATGGTCCGTTACAGGAAAAGCCCCGAATAGGCGATGCCCAGCGAGAGGGTCGGCTCGTTGTTGTAGGGCGCCCGGAACTTCCGGAATTGATATTCGGCCTTGATCACCACGTCGCGCACGGGGAAACAGTTCAGTCCGGCGCTGAAAATCCGTTTCTCGCACCATCCCTTGGGCGTGATGCTGGCAACGGTTTTATACATTGAATTATAGTAACCGCAGTGCCCATATACATATAATTTATTGGCCCGGTACTTGCGGTTGGGGAAGAAGGACATGACATCGTATCCCGCCTCGACATACCAGCTCAGCACGTCCGAAGCCACGTCCGTCCGCGCCGACGGGCTTTTGGAAGGCATCTTCTTGTTGACGCGCGAGATGGTGTACGAGTCGCCCAGATGCCCATAGACGGCGCAGGCGCGTATGAGCGTGTGGCGGTCGTCGTAAACGGCGTCCAGCGAGCCGACGGTCACGGAGCCGTTGATCGGCGAGCCGTTATAGGTATAGCGGTCGGGTTTGAGGCTGTTCCTGGCGCTGAACCCGAAATAGCCGCTCAGTCCCAGGCGCAGGCCTTTTACCGAACGATTGTCCAGGCGAAACGCGCCGGCATAGCGGTTGGCAATGGAGAACTCGTAGGGGGACGTCGATCCGCCCTGGATCCAGCCGGCATCGCTGAACCGTTCGGCGTCCAGGCCGGCAATGAACTGCGCCTCATAACGCCACGCCTTCGTGCGCCCCCAGAAGCTGACGCCCGTCTCGTGCCACGTGCTGGGCAGGATGGCCGTCTCTTCCTCCGGGCGGAGGACGGAGAAAAACTCGGTGGGCATGTGATGCTGATTCGTCAGGCCGACGGGGACGATGATATGCCCCATGCGCAGGTTGGCCGCGGGAGAGAAACTTTTTTCAATCCAGAACTGTTCGAGGGCCACCTCGCCGCCTTTTTCGATCTCGGTCTCGTACTCGCCCGCCTCGGTGGTCTCGATTTCGTAGGTCGAGCCTGTGCCGCCGTGTTCAAATTCCACTTCGGAGGATACTTTCCAGCCGTGACCGAAATCATAAGCGAAGTAAAAAACGACGTGGGGGAGGTCGAAACGTCCGTGCGCGGCCTCCCGGTTGGTTTCCGGATACCAGTAACGCGCCGGGCTGTCGCTGTAAAACATGCGTTGCGCGACCGCCTCGCCATAGCCGCCCAGTTGCAGGCGGGAGGTAAGCGGAGCCGCCGCCGTTCTGCCGGCCTCAACCGCATCTACGGACGCGGAATCCGTGACCGCCCACCCGCCCTCGCGAGCGGAAAGCCCCATACATACGCCAATCAATCCCGTCCCGATGGCCAGGACATATCTTTTCTTCATTCTTCTACCCTTTTAATTGTGCTTGCGGAGAAATCTTTTCCGGCGGACAAAGGTAGCCGTACCGGACAACGGACACAATCGCAATCCGTGGCGATTTTCAAGGATGGGAATACCTATTTATATGTAGGTAGAACGCTTCCGGACGTTTGCGCGGAGCTGCGCAAGTCTCCGGAACGCTTCCGGACGAGGCTGTCTCAAAATCCTCTTATTGGGACAATGAGGGCGTATGCGATACGCCCCTACGAGCAACCCAACATAGACGGGAATTGAAAATACTTGGCGGAGGCAGTCCTATTCCTTATTCTTTTCCTATCTTTGTACGTTAAAACATTACAACTGATGGATATTTCTGTAGTAATACCTTTGTACAATGAAGCGGAGTCGCTCCCCGAATTGCAGGCATGGATTGAAGAGGTGATGGAAGCACATCGTTTCAGTTACGAGATTATCTATGTAAATGACGGGAGTACGGATGATTCGTGGGAAATCATCGAACAGTTAGCCATGCAGTCGCCGCACGTGAAGGGCGTCAAGTTCCGGCGGAATTACGGGAAATCGCCGGCCCTGCATTGCGGTTTTGCACGTGCAAAAGGGGATGTGGTGATTACGATGGACGCCGATTTGCAGGATAGCCCGGACGAGATTCCCGAACTGTACCGGTTGATTAAGGAAGACGGATATGACATGATTTCCGGTTGGAAGAAAAAACGATATGACCCGCTGTCGAAAACCATCCCGACACGACTCTTCAATGCAACTGCCCGGAAGTTTTCCGGCGTATCCCTGCACGATTTCAACTGCGGACTGAAATCCTACAGCAACGAAGTGGTCAAAAACATTGAAATATACAACGATATGCACCGATACATCCCTTATCTGGCCAAAATTGCGGGCTTTAATAAAATCGGAGAAAAGGTCGTGCAGCATCAGGCACGGAAATACGGAAAAACGAAGTTCGGAATGAGCCGGTTCGTGAACGGCTATCTGGATTTGATTACGCTGTGGTTCACTTCCAAGTTCGGAAAGAAACCGATGCATTTTTTCGGGCTATGGGGTAGCGTGATGTTCCTGATCGGTTTTGTGGCGCTGGTTTACGTACTTGTCATGAAACTGGTTTCCCTGATGGCCGGCGACTTGCGACCGCTGGTGACCCTCTCGCCCTATTTCTATACTTCGCTGACGGCAATGATACTGGGAACACAGATGTTTTTGGCCGGGTTTCTCGGCGAACTGATTTCGCGCAATTCGCCGCAACGCAACAAATATAAAATCGAGAAAGAACTGTAAAATCATTGGATATGGAACTGATGGAACTTATTCGGAAACGATGCTCTATCCGGAGCTACTCTTCCCGTGCGGTGGAAAAGGAGAAAACGGATTACATCCTGGAGGCCGCCCGGCTGGCGCCCTCGGCCTGCAACCTGCAACCCTGGCGGTTTATCGTGATTGAGTCGCCCGAAGGGAGGGAAAAGATACGAGCCTGCTATGAACGTGAATGGTTTGGGAAAGCGCCGTTGTATGTGGTGGTATGCTGCGACCACCGCCATTCGTGGAAACGGCCGTCCGACGGGAAAGACCATGCCGATATCGACGCAGCCATCGCAACGGAACATCTCTGCCTGGCGGCAGCCGAACAGGGTCTGGGTACGTGCTGGGTATGCCATTTCGACGCACAGCGTTGCGCCCGCTCCTTCTCTCTGCCTGAAGGTATGGAGCCGGTAGCGCTTATTCCTGTAGGCTATCCGGCCGAACCGGACTTGTTTGAGCGTACGCCGAAAAGACGCAAACCGGAGGACGAAGTAATTGTCCGGGAATGCTTTTAGGCGTTGGACAGTCCCTAAGAACACTAAAAAAACAGTTCCGGCCGGAAGGTACACACTCCGGCCGGAACTGTTTCTGTTTCTACTCCTCCCGGTTACTCGCTGGGCGTTCCCGACCAACTTTTATTCAGGTATTCAATTAATTCGGATGTAATATTGTATGCAGATTCTGCCTGATAAATCGGCGCTCCGCCGACATTGCCGAATATAATCTGATAATTCTTGTCCTCATTGAATCGTCTCAGATGAAGCCGGATCGTATCGCTCAACTGGGCATTCAGCCGCTGGCTTTCTTCCATCAGTTCCTGCGTAAGCCTCTCCTCAAGCGCGTCCAAATCCTGTCGCTTCTTCAGGATACGTTGCTGTTCCTGTTCCGCCCGTTCCTGCGTGGCAAAGGCGCCGTTACGCAGTTTGTACTGGAAATTATCCACTTCAGACTGTAGGTTTCGCGCCTGCTGGGTGACATTGGCACGGGCATTCTCCTGCTTCCGCACCAACTGCTCGTTCAAGTCTTTCGAGAAATTGTAATTCAGCAACAGGGAATCCACGTTGAAGTAGGCTACCGGCATGCTCGCTACCACTTCTCCCGAAGAGGTGGTGGTCACAATAGGCGGCAAACCGACCTTTTTCCCCGAAAACTGCAAAATAAATAAAATCAATATGGCTACCGCCAAAACACCATTCATTACGTAATTTATATTCTTCATACTGAGTGAAATTTATATTCTATTAGTTAGTTCATCATCATTCGTTCGGCGAGAGTCTTTCTCCCGGCAGCTTCTCGGTCCTGAGTCCTCGCACAGGAAATCCCTTTTTCCCTTAATACGGCATGATTACCGACGTGCATATCCGGAAACCGGCCATCTTTCTTCAGTATCATCCGGACACTTAGCAAAGCGATGCAACCCATAAGGATTATAGCTGCAAATAATATTGTGACAATCATTTTTGTTCTATATTTGTGGGCGCAAAGATACACGTTTAAGCAGATAGAACGAACGTTTTCCATAATAATTCTGTTTTTTTTTGCTCTGTTGCCTGTATCTTGCCGGTATTAAGTATTTGACAGTATAAATTAATAGGAAGAAAATAGGAATATGGAAAAAAAGAAACAACCGAGCGATTTACAGCCGGTCGAAGTCTGGAAATACTTCCGCGAAGTGACGCAAATCCCCCGCCCATCCAAAAAAGAAGAGAAAATCATCCGCTATCTGGAAGCTTTTGCGGCGGAACATCATTTGCCCGTCCGGAAAGACGGCGCCGGCAATGTGCTGATCGGCAAGCCGGCTACGGCGGGTTATGAGAACCGACCGACCGTGATTCTGCAGTCGCATCTGGACATGGTGTGCGAAAAGAACAGGGATACGGTTCACGATTTTGAAAAGGATCCGATCCGGACGGTGGTTGACGGCGAGTGGCTCCGCGCCGAAGGGACGACCCTGGGTGCGGACAACGGCATCGGCATCGCGGCGCAACTGGCGATCCTGGCCTCGGACAGCGCAGTGCACGGGCCGATAGAGTGCCTTTTCACGGTGGACGAGGAGACCGGCTTGACCGGCGCCGCCGCGCTGGAGGAAGGTTTCATGACCGGGAGTATCCTCCTGAACCTGGACAGTGAAGACGAGGGCGAGCTGTTTATCGGATGCGCGGGCGGCAAAGATACGACGGCCGTCTTTACTTATGAGCCGCTGCCGGCGCCGGCGGACTTGCACTACGTCCGCCTGGGCGTAAGCGGCCTGCACGGGGGACATTCCGGCTGCGACATTCACAAGGGACTGGGGAATGCGGTCAAGCTGCTGGCCCGTTTGCTTGCTCTCCTGAAAAGGGACTTCCGTCCGGTACTTGCCTCCCTGGAAGGGGGCAACCTGCACAATGCCATTGCGCGCGAAAGTTGGGCGGTGGTCGGCTTGAAACCGGAAGACCGCGAAGCGGCGCGTGTTGTGCTGAATCTTTTTGCGGCGGATGTGGAAAACGAACTGAAACACGCCGATCCCGGAGTCCGTCTGACGATGGAGACCGTTGAGGCCCCCGCGACCTGTTTCGGCGACGGGCTGACCGACAGGCTGACGGACGCACTGCTGGCCTGTCCGCACGGCGTAATAGGGATGAGCCGCGAGATGGAGGGGCTGGTGGAGACCTCGACCAACCTGGCTTCGGTCAAGATGAAGACAGGCAACCGGATTGTGGTGGGAACCAGTCAGCGCAGTTCGATCGAATCGGCTAAAGCGGCGGTGGCCGACCAGGTGGCCGCCGTTTTCCGCCTGGCGGGCGCCGCCGTGGAACAGGGCGTCGGCTATCCGGGCTGGGCGCCGGACACCCGTTCCGCCATACTCCGGACGGCGCAGGAGACTTACCGGCAGTTGTTCGGGAAAGAACCGAAGGTGAAGGCCATTCATGCCGGACTGGAGTGCGGGCTTTTCCGGGAGAAATACCCGCATCTCGACATGATTTCGTTCGGGCCTACCCTGTGCGACGTCCATTCGCCCAACGAACGGATTGAGATTGCCACCGTCGGCCTGTGGTGGCGTCACCTGCTTGAGGTACTGAAAAGCATACCCCCGGCCTCATAATAGACGGACGGAAATTCCGTTTGAATATAAAGAGGTATTATAACCGCAAAGGCAGGAAAGGAGATGCTCCGTCTTGATTTGGGGTTCCGTAATGTTTAATGCTATAATAAAATTCGACGATGAAGAAAATAACCGTTTTAGGTACCGTCCTGGCGCTGGCGTCCGGCATACTGGCCGGATGCGAAGGGATGAACGATTATTCCGCGAATCCGGATTACCGGTTACGCTTTTCGGTGGATACGCTTTCTTTTGACACCGTCTTTTCGTCCGTCGGCTCCGTCACGAAGCAGTTCATGGTCTATAACCCCAACGGGGAAGCGCTGAGGATCGAATCCATTCTGCTGGCCAACGCCGGGAAAAGCGGTTTCCGCATCAATGTGGACGGGCGCAGGGGCGATGCGTTCAAGGACATTGACATCTGGAAGAAAGACAGTCTGTATGTTTCCGTCGAAGTCACGCTGATTCCGAGCGGTGTCCCCCGGCCTTTTATGATCGAAGATTCGATCCTGTTCTACACCAACGGCGTTCGCCAGTCGGTGCTTTTGCAGGCCTGCGGACAGGACGTCCACCTGCTGAAAGGCGGCGTGACTTTTACGAAAGATACCGTCCTGAGGTCCGACCGGCCCTACCTGGTGTACGACAGCCTGACGGTGGCCGAAGGCGTCACGCTGACCCTCGACAAGGGGGTCGGGTTTTACATGCACAGCCAGGCCAGCCTGATTGTAGCCGGCACGCTCCGGGTCAACGGCACGCAGGAGGAACCGGTGCTCTTCCGCGGCGACCGCCTGGACTACATCTACGCCGAAATCGTCCTGCCCTACGACCGGGTTCCGGGGCAGTGGAGGGGGATTTATTTTACGCCCGCCAGCTTCGACAACGAACTGAACCATGTCATCATCCGCAACGGGCTTTCCGGGCTGGTCTTCCGGGAATCGACCCCCGAACGCAAAAAGATCGACATCCGCCATTCCCAGATAACGAATATGGACGACCATCTGCTGGTGGCTATCAACTGCCGGATAGAGGCCTCCGACAGCGAATTCAGCAATTCGGCGGGCGCCACGGTTGCGCTGATCGGCGGCGAATACCGGTTTGCGCACTGCACGCTGGCCAATTACAAGAAGATCGGGAAATCCCGCGACCTGCAAAGCCCCTGCCTGATACTCTCCAATCACCTGAAATCCGACGGGGAGGAGGAAAAGGCTTATCCCCTCCTGCAGGCCGGGTTCGACAACTGCATCATCGACGGCAGCTTTTCGGCCGATTCGACCCGCCTGTACGGCGGCGAGCTGATGTTTTTCACAAAAGAGGAGGGCGAGGAACAGGGCAGCGACGCCACGTTCAACTACCGTTTCAACAGTTGCCTGATCAAGACCGCCCGCATCGAAAACGAACGCTTCACCGGGAACCTGTTTGTCAAAAGCCCCTCCTACCTGAAAACGGCGACCAAGGAAGAGGGCTACGAATACGACTTCCGGCTGGCCGACGAATCGGCGGGCATCGGGCAGGCCGACCGCAGCGTTTCGGAGCGGTTCCCGGTGGACCGCTACGGCGTCAGCCGGCTGACGGGCGAGGCCGGCCCCTCGATCGGCGCCTACGAATATGTCCCCTCGGAAGAAGAAAAGAAAGACTGATGCCTAACCGTAGCGTCCTGTTTTTGCTCGTCCTGTGCCTGCTTTGGCCGGAACACGCCCACCCGCAGAAGAAGCGTCTGCAAGAGTTCCGCGTCATGTTCTATAATGTGGAGAATCTGTTTGATACGGAAGACGACCCGCATACGCTCGACAATGAGTTCCTGCCCTCAGGCAGGCGCCGCTGGACGCCCTACCGCTATTATACTCACCTGAGGCAGACGGCACGTGTGATCAGCGCCGTGGGAGAGTGGGACACGCCGGCGCTGGTCGGGCTGTGCGAGATCGAGAACGACTCGGCCGCCATTCACCTGCTGACCCGCACGCCCCTGAGGACCCAGCATTACCGGTACTGCATGACGAAGGGCAACGACCTCCGCGGGATCAATAACGCCCTGCTCTACCAGCCGGACAAGTTCCGGTACCTCGGCCACCAATCCGCCCGTATCCGCTTCACCAACAAGCGCCGGCGCTCGCGCGACATCCTCCACGTATGGGGACAGGTCATCACGGGCGACACGCTGGACGTCTTCGTCTGTCATTTCCCCTCCCGTTCCGGCGGCGAGCA
>JAISOP010000175.1 GCA_031275525.1 Tannerella sp. | reverse complement strand
ACCGTTCGTCAGCCTCCCGCCTGCTGGTTATCGGCCGCGAGGACGGCAATTCCCTCTCCGAAGGCGAATACCTTTTCTGGGGCGATAACGGCGCCGCGACCGCTCCGGATGCTGCTCCCTGGATAGAAGGGCTGAAAAGGATGGATCGCCAGTGGCTGGTGAAAACCAATATTCTGCCCGTTCCCCAACCGGTGGCGTGGGAAACGGAAAACCTGGAACTTAGCGTTTCCGGATTTGTTTCTACCGTTACGAAAGCCGGCGGGAGCGCCCCCAATCAGGGTACGGCTGTTACTGGCCAGCCGCTATCTGGTTCATCCGGGTACCTGTGTATCAGTGATTTCACCTTCACCGGCGGTCTGACAGTGCGCTTCGGCGCCCAAAGCGCCGCTTACACTTCCGGGTCACACGATTACGGCTATTTCATTGATTCGGATTACAAAGTATATAAAATTGAACGGGGCGTCAAGCAGTCCGATTCATTTACGCTGCTTATTCTGGCCGGTACGCTGGAAGTGGAAAAAACAGCCGGCAGCCTGTTCCTCCGGGTGAACGGTACCCGTCTGGCTGAGAGTGAAATCGGTATTTCCCCGCAAGACCGTAATCAATCCTTTTACGGCGCTGTTGCTGTAACCAAAAGCCTTGTCAACACCCGCTTTACTCTTCGCGAAGGCGGCTTTGGCGATACCGGCCAGCGGGTGGAACTCTCCTATGCGTGCGCTCCCGGCTTTGAGAGCCAGGGAAAAGAGAAAGGCGTCCTGGTCATCGACCGCTCCGGCAGCGGAGAATTTCAACCCTCAGACCTGGAATTTATTCTCGCCGACGAGACAGACCTCCTGCGGCAAAAAGTAATCTTCCACAACGTCTTTTTCGACCGCGACGGCAACGGAACCGATGTCTTCACCTTTGCTTACGGGAATCCCGATGTGCTTGGGAATCTTCAGATTATCCCTCCCGGCTGCGAAGAATCCAACGGGGAGTTTATCCTGAAATTAGATTGGGGTATCCGGGGTTACAACTATTCCCTGACCGATTCGGCTACCGGCACACCTGTACGCAACAGCTGGGAAGGCAGCCGGCAAATTCATGTAACCGGACTTCCGGCTGGAAGTTATAAACTTTCTGTCACCGAAGCGGGCGGTTATACTTTTGAAAGTACGGCTCCCGTCGGCGCCTCCGTTCGGGCAAAGACGACCAATTTCCTGCCGGTTTTCGAAGGCACTATTCCGTGGACTGTATCCAGTATCGGCCACACTTACGGTATCGGCTACACGACTTCCAGTGAAGAGATTACCGCCACCGGCAATATCATTCACTACGGATTGAAACAGGCCGGCGACAAGCTTTACAAACTGGAAGGCAGCAAACAGACCCTCCTCAATACGACAGTCAGCGTTGGCGATCGCCTTCGCATCTCCAAAGCGATGAGCAAAGTCACTTATTACCAAAACGATATTGAAATCGGCGCAAGCAATATCGGTATACTGGATTACCTGCTTAAATTCTATGGCCTGCTTGACTTCAGTTCCGGGTCGGCAGAAGTGTTGAACGTGGATGCCGCCGGTTTTTTCAACCTGGTTGATTACCGCTGGGAGACCACGGAAGGCGTAACGGCGCTCAAGTCCGGCAACGCATCGAAGCAGTACGAAATAATCCTTCCCGGCGGCTGCGACCCGAACGGCGGACAGGCGCTGTTTCCCGTCTTTTCCGAAACAGGGAGTGACCGGCTGCGGACAGGCGTGATTCCAGGAACGTTAACCTTACAGGCAGAACTGAGCCTTGCCCTTCCATCTCCGGTTTGCTTCCTGGTATATGATCTGAAAGGGAGGCTGATTGACCGGAAAGAAATCTCCACACCTCAAAGCGTGGCAAGGGCCGAGCTGACATTACCGGCTCCGGGATTCTATATTGTCAAGGTCATTACCGAAGAGGAAGAATACACCCGGAAAACGGTTGTCCGTTAAAGGAAAATGAAAAAGAAACATCAATAAAATCAACGAATTACAATGAAATCAACAATGAAGTCAAGGATAAAACGACAAATGATAGCCGCCGGTATGCCCATCCTGCTTGTCGGCATCATCGGGGCCGGCATTTATAGCGACAGGTCGGCAAGTGAAAAAGACAGCAGCGCCTGGCAAGCGAAACCGCATCATCCGGCAGCGACAGTACAGACACCGCAAACTCATCAAACACGGAGAGAAGAAGCGTTACCGGCAGGGAAAGAAAAGACATCTGTTGCCCGGCGGACTTCCGCAAGCACTTTCGTTCAATATTTCTCTGCTCAAAAGGAAGGGATTATCGGCCGTTATGCCGGGAAAGAGTTCGACAACCCCGCGGACAATATTTTTACCGTCCATCTGTCCGAAGTCCCTCAATCGGGCGATAAGGTATGGCTGTCATGCGAGTTGACAGGCATGGATGATTTTTCAGGCGTAGCCTACAGTATCAACGACGGACTGGCGACAGGCGGCTTCCCTGCAAGCAAATCGGACGGAACCACCCGCCGGCGGGAACCTGTAAATCCTTCGGAACTGAAAAAGGGGGAAAACCGTGTACTGTTCTCCCTGCCTGCCAATGCGGATTACGGCTGCCGGATAACCAACCTTTCCATCGAAATCGAACGGGGCGCGGGCGCATCCCCGCTGACGACCGCCATGCCTGACCAAACCTTACGCCGACAAAAAACCTTTACGCAGGGTATTGCAGACAGCCTGCAACTGGAAACGGCCATCCTGACGGTCGATTCGTCCGCCCTGCTCTCCGAAGCGAAAGCCGTCAGCCTGACCACCCTGCGGCACATCGACCTGCCGGCCCTCGACATGGGCATGACCAACGTTACCGCCCAAAACGACGGATACCGCTTCCTGCCTCACGGCGAACACTTTGCAGAAGGGGCAGGCGTTGCCATCGGTTACGACCGGACGAAAATCCCCGCCGGTTATACTGAAGATGATATCCGGACGTTTTATTTCGACCTTGATACGAAACACTGGATTGCCCTGGAACGGGATTCGATCGACCGTCAAAACCGGCTGCTCGTATCGCACACCACCCATTTCACCGACATGATCAACGGGGTAATACAGGTACCCGAATCACCCGAAACACAGGGATTTGCTCCGACTGTGATGAACGATATCAAGGCCGCCGATCCGACAGCCAAAGTGTCGCTGATAGCTCCGCCGACAGCCAATCCGCGCGGCTCTGCTGCTTTAAGTTACCCCATTGAAATGCCTCCCGCCCGCAACGGGATGGCTCCGCAATTAGACATCCGGTACAACTCTGACGGCGGAAGCGGTTTACTCGGTGAAGGATGGGATTTAAGCGTTCAGAGCATAACGGTGGACACCCGCTGGGGCGTTCCGCGTTACAGCGGGGAAAAGGAAACCGAAACATACGGAATGAGCGGTGTAATGCTGCTGACAACAGACGCAGGCGGAGAACCGTCGGTTGCCCATCGCGGAGAGAAGCTTGCCCGCCAGACTGACCGGCAGTTTTATCCGCGAACCGAAGGCGCTTTTTCGCAAATCATTCGAAAGGGAGATGCTCCAGGCAATTACACCTGGGTGGTAACTGACCGTGCCGGAACGAAATATACTTACGGGACAAACGGAGGTGTGTTGAAAGGAACGGTGAAATACCTCGACGAAGCCCCAAAGGAAGTCATCGCCGAATGGAAACTTTCGCGGGTGGAAGAACTGCATGGCGACTGGATGGAGTATTTCTATGAATCCGCTGATGAACCGGTGAAAGGAAGCCTCTCTGCCAAGTCCGTTTACCTGAAAGAAGTCCGTGTCGGCAACAGCGGACAGGAGGCGCATACGGTCGTTTCAATGGCCAACCGGTTCGGCTATAAAAGCAAGCAAACCAACCATGCCCGCTACGGCTTTTTGACCTCCTCCAACAAACTGCTGGACAGGATAACCGTCTCTTTTGAAAGAGAAACGCTTCGCTCTTACGGATTTACTTACGCTCCGGGCGCTTTCCATACCGACGTGCTGGAAAAAATCACGGTATTATTATAGCGCTACCATCTCATACTATGCGACAGATTTTCAAGTGTTATCTGTCCGATTGTACAATGACACTTTAAGCGACATCGAAGTACAAACGAACTCGGAAGTTGATCAGCTCCGGTTTATTGCGCCCCCTACCGTAACCATTGACGGCGTTCCCTGCGAGGAGGTCGTCGTTCTTTCGAGGAATTTCCTTATGTGCAAGGTTCCCCCCAGCAGTTCAACCGGAAGTAAGACCGTAGTAGTAAGCGTAAGCGGCTCCCCCGACTTAATCTTAAACAACGCTTATGAATATGTTGACGCCGTCAGCGATTTTTATATCAGCAGTATCACGCCCATTATCGGTAATGCCGGAGATTTGTTAACACTTAAAGGAAACAAACTGAATACGATAAGCACGTTGGAAATCGGCGGCATTGTGTGTTCTCCTGAGAGTTCAGGTAACGACGAGGCTACCTATCGTATTCCCGCCGGTTCGCCGGGTGAAGAAGTAGATATTACAGTCACAACAAGCGGCGACAGCAAAACTTACCGGTTCGCCAAAGTGTTTGAGTACGAAAAATAAGCAGGTTAGCGAATTTATTCGTAAAGATTCGTGTATTCGTGGCAAAAAACAGCCACGAATACACGAATCTTTATTTTGCCGGTTCGGGGATACGACAAGCCTCTCCCGACCGGGAACTGCTTCGCACTTCCGCAGAGGCTGTCTCAAAAGCCTGTCATCCAGCGCCTGACGTGGGATCCCCCCGAAAAAAGGACACTGGTTTTCAGGGGATTGCGGGTCAAGCCCATAGCCGTCAGGTTAAGGTTATCTGGGGCAGTTAATCAGCTGTTAATGAGTAAAAACAGTTTTTATTGGAGCTTGTCTGCCCCAAGGGGAAAAGAAGCG
>JAISOP010000005.1 GCA_031275525.1 Tannerella sp. | reverse complement strand
GTTGGTGCCTATCGGTGCGCCGAGCGGCATCACGGTGGCAGCCCCTGCTTCTTCCAGGCGTTTGCACAAAACGGGGTCGGCCTGGATGTAGGGCAGGACGATGAATCCGAGTTTGGCTAGCTCTTCGGTCGCTTTCAGCGTTTCGACGGGGTCGGGCAGGAGGTAGCGCGGGTCGGGATGGATCTCCAGCTTCAGCCAGTGAGTTTCAAAGGCGTCGCGAGCCAGTTGAGCGGCGAAAACGGCTTCTTTGGCATTGCGGACGCCCGATGTATTGGGCAACAGTTGAATGCCGGGCTGCCGGACGTGTACCAGCATATCATCCTGCTTGTTGTCGAAGTCCAATCGTTTCATGGCGACTGTTACCATTTGCGTTTGCGAGGCTTCAATGGCTCGGCGCATGATTTCGTTGGAGTTGAATTTGCCCGTTCCGAGAAACAGGCGGGAGGAAAATGCTTTTCCGGCTATGACTAAATTCTGCATGATTACTTGTTTATCGGGTTAATACCGTGATGATCCTTTTTGTTTCTTCCACCGGATTCTCGGCCTGCAGGATTGCGGAAGAGAGGGCGATTCCCGATACGCCCGCATGTAGAAGGCCGGGGATGTCTTCCGGCACAATGCCTCCGATCGCGAATACGGGCAGCCGGAGGCCGTGTTCGCGGCACTGCCTCATGATCCGGCGGTAACCGTCGGGGCCGATAACCGGACTCAGGTTCTTTTTGGTGGCCGTGAAGCGGAAAGGCCCCAGGCCGATGTAATCCACGTCTTCGGTATTCAGCCGCCGAATGTCTTCGAACGTAGCGGCTGTTCCGCCGATGATAAAATCCTTGCCCAGTATCCGGCGTGCTTCCCGGGGGGACATATCCGTCTTCCCCAGGTGTACCCCTCGGGCGCGAATGTTGCGGCAGACTTCTACGTGGTCGTCGATATACAGTTCCGCGCCGTATTTCCCGCATAGGGCTTTGGCCGAGAGGCCCGTTTTTTCCACTTCGGCAGGCGGGGCATCCTTCATCCGCAACTGTATCCGGCGGCAGCCGCCCGCCAGCGCGACCTCGACCGACTGCAGGGTGTCGTACCTTTCCGTCCGATGCGTGATAAACAGCAGGGGCGGGAAAAACAGGGAGCGAAGCGTGTCGAAACGTTTCAGCAGGGCGTCCGTTTCTCCGGTTTGCGGGAAATCGCCCCACAGGGCGCCCAGCACGGCCACGCCGCCGAATCCGTAAGCGGCGGCCTGGGGAATGGTTTCGGGAGAAATGCCGCCCAGGGCGATCACCCGTTCGTTGATCCGTCCCGAGGCTTTGGCCGATTGCAACGCTTCGGGGCTGAAGGCGTGCGTGTAGCCGGCCTTGGAGATGCTGTCGAAGATGGGGCTGAGGAAGACGTAGTCATACTCGCCGGCCGTTTTCAGTTCTTCCAAAGAATGGCAGGAACGGCTTACGGACAGTTCTTTCCGTTGCGGGGGAACGGGATTACGCCGGTTCAGGTGCACCCCTCTCAAGCGGAAGCGGTCCAGGAGTGAAAACCGGTCGTGCAGGACGATCCGTCCGTGAAAGCGGGCGTCGATCTGCGACAAAAGCACACGAAGTTCTTCCTCCGAAGCCTGCGGTTTACGCAGGTGCAGCCGGCTCATGCCCCGCTCAAACAGCCGGTTCAGCGCATCTGCCTCGCCCGCGAAAAAGCTTTCGCAACTAATCACCAATAGTTCCATACTCCCTTCCCTTTCCCCGTCATCCTCCCGAGACGGCGTGTATCAACATCAGTTCCATGTGGTCAGACAGGATTGTGTCCGCCCACCGGTCCCTGGGCACTACCTCGTAATCAATCGCCACCGCTATACCCTGGGGCCGGAGGCCCAGGCGCTCGATAAAAGCGGCAAGGGACATTCCCTCGTCCGTTTCATACGGTTTATCGTTCAGAATAATCGTCATAATCAAAAGCGGTTAATATTTTCGGTGCAAAGAAGTGGTTTACCGGGCCACAGCCTTTGCCTGTGCAGATGCCGTTTCCCCGTCGGATCGCCTCAGCGACATACGTTTTGGCCGAACCGACAGCCCTTTCCAGGTCCATTCCCAGGGCGCAGCAGGCGGCGATGGCCGAGGCAAGCGTACAGCCCGTCCCGTGCAGGTTGGCTGTAGGGATGCGGGGCGACGAAAAGGATACGGGCCTCCGGTCAGGCCGGAAGAGCCAGTCCGTCGAGCGCTTCGAAGCAAGGTGTCCGCCCTTGACCAGGACGGCGCGGCAGCCCTGGGCGAGCAGGACGTCCGCCGCCCGCCGGAAGTCGTCTTCCGTCCGGATGGGCACACCCGACAGCACTTCCGCTTCGGGCACGTTGGGCGTGAGGAGCGTGAGGAGCGGGTAGAGTTTTTCCCGGAACGCGTCCGTGATGGAGGCCGCGGCCAGGCGTGCGCCGCTGGTGGCAACCATCACCGGGTCGGCGATCACCGTGGCCGGGCGGTAGCGGTCGATCAGGGCGGCCACCGTGTCGATGATTTCGGGCGTGGGGAGCATACCGGTCTTGAGGGCATTGACCGCAAGGTCGTCGAAGACGGCTTCCGCCTGTCCCCGGATGGTTTCGGGGGACAGGATTTCTACCGCCCGCACCTCCATTGTGTTTTGCGCCGTGATAGCGGTGATGGCCGACGCACCGAACACACCCAGGGCGGCAAACGTCTTGAGGTCGGCCTGGATGCCTGCGCACCCGCCGCTGTCGGAGCCTGCTATGGTCAGCGCGGTGGGATATCTTTTCCTTTTGCTCATAATGGATTATTTTCCTGCTTTGTGACGCAATCAAGAGGGATTCCGGGAGGGGGGGGAGATTCCGTTTATCATTCCTACGGCGGCATTACCCGCATCAGGTAGTAAGGGTGTAATCTCAGCCTGTCAGGGCACCCCTTGATTGTACCGGCCACAAAGATACGTATTTTTTCCGGGTGGGTGATATAAGGGAACCTCTAAAAACCCTAAATGCTACGCTTCGCTCCGCAGAGAAAGAAAGGTTTGTCCGCGAATGTCCGCGAACGAACGCGAATAATTTTATTCGCGGATATTCGCGTGCATTCGCGGACCTTTTCTTTTTCTCTGCGGAGCGTAGCGTAGCGTGGGGGTTTGTAGAGGTTCCCTTATGGTTGTGCCTGAAAGGAAAGTTGCCCCAAGGTCTTTTCCTGTACGTTCCTGAATGGCGCGAAGCGCGAAAAGCATGTTGGTGGTGATGTAAAAAGTATATTACTGTAAATGGTCAGTTTGCATTCCATGTGCAAAACCATGCTATGTTCCATTATTTTCCGGCCGGATAAAAATAAAGGCCATCCCTTTTTAGGGGTTTTCCTTCTCTTATACGCTAGCTATGTACAAATTATAATTTTTAATGACATGAATACAAAGTCTATTTCCCGCAGGGATTTTATCAGCCGGACAGCAGTCGGCGCCACGGCGTTTGCGCTCACTCCGGTCACCAGTCTGCTGGCGCAGCCGGCCGCCGGTTCGTGGCCGAAAGGCGCCGGAAAATACCGTTTTTACATGATTGGTCACGGGCATATCGACCCGGTATGGCTGTGGCCCTGGACAGAAGGCGTTGCAGTGGTGCATAGCACGTTCCGCTCGGCGCTCGACCGGATGAAAGAAACCTCCGACATGGTGTTTACCGCCAGTTCAGCTCAGTTTTACCAGTGGGTAGCCGACAACGACCCCGGGATGTTGACCGAGATACGTCAGCGCGTAGCCGAAGGGCGGTGGAACGTGGTGGGCGGCTGGTGGGTGGAGCCGGACATGAACATTCCCTCGGGCGAAGCCATGGCACGCCAGGGACTCTACGGACAACTCACGCTGGAAAGACTGGTCGGCAAGCGTGCCGTAACCGCGTTTAATCCCGACTCCTTCGGGCATCCGGGCACCTTGCCGCAAATCATCCGTTTGCAAGGCATGGAAAATTATGTCTTCATGCGTCCCGAACGGCGCGAGAAAACGATTCCCGCCGACCTGTTCTGGTGGGAAGGGCCGGACGGATCGAAAGTCCTGACCTACCGCATCCAGGAAAGTTACAATAACGGCAGGGAGGCGAATGACTACCTCAATAACGTGCTGAAAATTGCCAAGGCGCAGCCGATGACGGATTTCATGGCCTTTTTCGGCGTGGGCGACCACGGCGGCGGCCCGACGAAAGTCAACATCGAATCCATCAACGGCCTGAAAACGGAAAAGGGAGCGCCGGCAGTGGGCTACAGTTCCGTGGACCGCTATTTTGAAGACGTCCGTGCGAAACAGCTGACCCTGCCCACTGTGAAGGACGATTTGCAGCATCACGCCGTGGGCTGCTATTCGGCCGAAAGCGCCATCAAAAAGAATAACCGCCTGAGCGAAGCCGCCCTGGTGACGGCCGAGAAGATCACAGCCGTCGGCGCAATTATCTGGAAAGCCCTGTATCCGAAAGAGCGTTTCACGGAAGCCTGGAAACAGGTATTGTTCCTGCAATTCCACGACAGCCTGGCCGGCAGTTCGCTGGCCGTCCATTCGCAGGACGCCCTCGAAGGCCACAACTACGCCCTCAACATCGCGCATACGGCTACGGCGCTGGCTATCCAGAAACTCGAATGGCAGATTCCGTCGGAAGACCCCGGATCGGAATACCTGGTGGCCTTCAACCCGCACGCTTGGGAAGTGGCTGCCAACGTGGAATACGACTTGAACCACATTCCTATGCCGCAAGTGACGGACGACCGCGGACGGACGCTGCCGGCGCAGTACATCCAGGCACAAACGGTAACGGGACGCCGGCGCATCCTCTTCAACGCGACGCTGCCGCCGTTAGGCTACCGCCAAATCCGTATCCGCAAGGGCGAGGAAACGCCGGCCGGGACCAAAGTCAGCGCGGAACTCAACCGCCTGGAAAACGAATTCTACCGCATCACCTTCTCCCCCAACGGCGAAATCGGCATCTATGACAAGGACGCAGGCCGCGAGGTCTTCAAAGGCGGCGCGACGGGCTGCAAGGGCGTAATTATCGACGACCCAAGCGATACGTGGAGCCACGACGTCCGCGACTTTACCAAAAATGCACCTACGGAATACAACTACGTGACGAAAGGCGAGATCGGCGCGTTTGGGAATGCGAAGACCGTCGTGCTGGAAAACGGCCCGCTGCGTGCCGGCGTACGTGTGCAGACGGCTTACGGCAATTCGGACCTGACGGTCGATTGGCTGCTGACTGCCGGTTCGCGTAGGATTGAAGCCCGGGTATCGCTCAACTGGCACGAGCGGCTGAAGATGCTGAAATTCTCTTTCCCGGTAGATGTGGAATCGCCCGTTCCGACCTATGAAACACCCTACGGAGTGATGGTTCGCGAGCCGAACGGCGAGGAAGACCCCGGACAGCGGTGGATTGACGTGACCGGCAAGCGCGGCGCCGACGGCTATGGCCTGACGGTGCTTAACGATGCCAAATACGGCTACAGCGTGCAGGGGAACGACCTGCGCATCACGGTAGCCCGCTCGGCGCCGTATGCGCATCACGGGCCAAGGCCGCTATCCGAGTTGGCGCCGGACGCCGAAGTCCTCTGGATGGATCAGGGTATCCAGACGCTCCGCCTCCTGCTCGTACCGCACAAGGACGGCTGGCAGGAGGTCAACGTGCCGCGCATCGCCGAGGAATTTATGGCGCCGCCCGCAGTCTCCTATCAGGGTATCCACCGCGGCACGATGTCCAAATCGGCCTCTTACCTGGTCGTCGATACGCCGAACGTCACCGTGTCGTCCATCAAGCAATCCGAAACGGGAAGCGATATTATTATCCGGCTGGTGGAAACGCTCGGAAAAGCAGCCGCAGCCGTGTTGCGATTCCCGTCAGCCAACCTGTCCTGGCGCGGTAGCATCAAGCCGTTTGAGATCAAAACGCTGCGAGTGAACCCGCAGACGGGAGACATCAGGGAAGTCAATTTGCTGGAAGAATAACACAGCGGATGCAGGGCGCCTCATGTCATCAAGCGAAGGCTGCTAAGGAGCTGTCAAGAATGGAGAATGAATGTGGCTGATTCATTCTCCATTCTTCATTTAGCGGTTTGGTTAAAGCAGTTTGAAACGGTAGCCTTCGTTCAGCAGCCATTCGATGGCGCGGGGCAAGGCTTCTTTCATTCGGTCGGCGGCTTTCAGGGAATCATGGAAAACAAGAATGGAACCGTTACGGGTATATTTTTTCACGATATTGAACACACCCTGCGATGTCATGTGCGGACTGTAATCACGCGTCACCACGTCCCACATGACAATCCGGTAGTGTTTCCTCAGTCGCCACAACTGCGGCAAACGCATGTGCCCGTGCGGCGGGCGGAACAGGTCGCTGTCAATCCATTCCGCCGCCTTTTCCACATTGGCTACATACTTCTTCGATTGGTAACGGAGGCCCTGGACATGATTGCAGGTATGATTTCCGACCCTGTGTCCGCATTCTGCGACCCTCCGGTAAATCTCCGGATACTTACGCACGTTGTCGCCTACGCAAAAGAAAGTCGCCTTCACGCCATAGCTGTCCAGCAGGTCCAGGACCCACTGCGTTATTTCGGGAATAGGGCCGTCGTCGAACGTCAGGTAAACACATTTTTCCACATCGGGAAGCCGCCAGATCGCACCCGGAAAGAGTGCCCTGTATATCCGGGGCGGTTGCTCGATAAACATGTGTTATTTATTGGCAAATGATTGTACGTAAGCCATCCGGAAACTGTTGTATTCCTCCTTGAAACCGGAACCGAATTCCGGATTGTTGCGAAGCCCGATCACCATCACGTTCTGCATCACATCCATCTGTAACTTGAAATCTCTCTGTACGCCAACCAACTGGTCCGGCCGCAACTTGAAGAACCACCGGAGGCTGCGCATGGAATTGTCCGCAATGCCGTTCAGGATTTGTTCGCACTTGTCCTTCTCGCCCAGCGTCGCGTACATCTCGGCTATTCCCAGCAGCGTATAGTCGTAGGGCACGTTTTCCGGAGGCAGCACCTGCATGGCTTTGTCCAGTACGGCCAGCGCCTTGTCATTCTTTCCTTCCTCAATCAGCGCAGAGGCCAAGTCGCCGAACAGGACCATCCGGTAACTTTTACACATGCGCATGACCGTTTCGTCCAGATAGACGCCCGGCCTGTCCACGCCGCCCCATTTGAATTTGTGCATCACATTGTCATACATCTTTTCCGTATCAATCGAACGGGCGCCGCCGGCCGTATGGACGGGCGTGATCCGGTAGGCAAGACCCGTTTTCTGGAAATAGGGACTCAGGCGGACAAACTGTGTGGAATCCACTGTGACGGCGAAATAGATGGGCCGTTCCCAGTTGTTGGTATGCAACATGTCGAGAATGGTCAGGGCTTCCTTGCCCAAACTGTTCCTCCCGGCAAGGTTAATGACCATTTCCTTGAGCAGGTGTTCCCGGTCTTCCGGGCAGATGGCATTATTCCGCAGGACGGCTGCCGTGTCCACTTTATAGATAATCGTTTCCGACGGGATGTAATCAATATTTTGGCCGATGCCGGGTAATCTTTTGTATTTCGGGTCATCACTTTGAACAAATTCCAGCGCCGCACTCAAATCAATTTGTTTGATACGGTTGAAAACCCACGCCCGGTCCCGCGTCCCCTGGAGGTATTTGTCCCGCGTCCACGAGATCGGGAGCGCCTCCGAGTCGTAGGCCTGGCGTTTCATCTGGTCGGTGTACCAGTCGGTTTGCAGGTAGCTGGTGTTGCATACGCGCACGTCGGTACGGATACCCTCCACTTCCTGCGCGTACCACAGCGGGAAGGTATCGTTGTCGCCGTTCGTGAAAATGACGGCATTCGGCTCGCACGATTCCAGGTAATTCGCACCGAAGTCACGTGCCACGGTACGCCTCGAACGGTCGTGGTCGTCCCAGGTCTGGGAAACCATCTGAAGCGGAATCAGCAGGCAGATCAGGGAAGCCACCCCTCCGGCCACGATGGCCGGCGCTTTCAGGTATTTTTCCAGGGCGGCGGCCACCGTCGCCACGCCGAACCCGATCCAAATGCAAAACGCGTAGAACGAACCGGCGTAGGCATAATCCCGTTCGCGCGGCTGATAGGGCGTTTGGTTCAAATACATGACAATGGCGATGCCGGTCATGAAGAACAGGAAGAACGTGATCCAGAAACTCTGAATCCCCTTCTTGCCGCTGAACACCTGGAACCCGATACCCAGCAGCCCCAGCAGCAGAGGCAGCATATAAAAGGTATTATGCGCCTTGTTTCCTTCCACGTCGGACGGCATGTCTTCCTGCGGGCCTAATCGGAAGGTATCAATCGGTTTGATACCGGTAAGATAGTTCCCGTTCAGGATGCTCCCGTCATGTCCCTGTATATCGTTCTGGCGCCCGGCAAAATTCCACATGAAGTAACGCCAGTACATGTAGTTCAACTGGTAGCTGAAAAAGAAACGGAGGTTTTCGACAAACGTCGGCTTCATCACGGTTTTGGTTTCCCCGCACTGGGAATACCTGACGGGCGTTCCCTTGACATTCGCCCAGAACCGGTAGCCGTTAATATGCGAAGAGTTGTCGCTGTACATGCGTGGAAACAGCATTTCCGTTGCTTCCACAAACTTGTATTTCGGCAGGTAAGTGGAAATAAAATAATGATCCTTCTCGTCCGGGTTTTTCTTAATGACACGGCTCCAGATGGGAACGGAGTTTTTCATAACGGGTGCGCAGTTTGCGCCCTCGCTTTCGCGTTTCACGTCCGAAACGAAGGTCTGCCCATAAAAGAGCGGCGTATCGCCATACTGCTCACGCGCCAGGTAGGTGCGGAGCGTAAAGATGTCACTCGGCGCATTCTGGTTCATGGGCGTATCGGCCGACGAACGAATCAGTATCAACGCATAGGACGAATAGCCTACCACAATGACCATCAGCGAAACGAGAATCGTATTCAGGGTCTTGATATTTGTCTTTTTGAAGTAGAACAGGCATACGGTCAGGGCGATGATCAACAGGATACCCAGCCCGTAACCGTTGCCGATGAACGGGATACCTAAAAGCGTAACCGAAAGGATAAAAGCAAGTTTCATCCGCACCGGGTGCACTTCCGCACGCATCGTTTCCCAAATCGCCCACCACAGTACACCGGCAATAAGCATCACGTAAGCATAGACACCGGAATTGTAGGGCATCCCGAAGACGTTCACAAAGAGCAGTTCAAACCAGCCGCAGACTTCGACCAGGCCTTGTACGACGCCGTACATCATCAGGGCCACTATAAGAAAGGAAACGGCCAGCGCCATCAGCGTCCCTTTCAGCGTAGGATGCGGGAATTTTTTGTAGTAATACACCAGCACAATGGCAGGAATACATAGCAGGTTCAACAGGTGGACGCCGATACTCAGTCCCATGAAATAGGCTATCAGCACAATCCACCGGTCGGCATGAGGACGGTCGGCCACTTCCTCCCATTTCAGGATCAGCCAGAAGACCACCGCCGTAAACAGTGACGAATAAGCATATACTTCACCTTCCACCGCGCTGAACCAGAAGGTATCGCTGAACGTGTAGGCCAAGGCTCCGACCAGTCCGCAACCCATCACCAGGATCGTATGTCCCGGCGTGAATTCGTCTTCCTTCTTCTTCAACACCCTCCGCCGCGCCAGGTGGGTGATGCTCCAGAACAGGAACAAAATCGTCAGGGCGCTGAACAGCGCCGACATGCTGTTCACCATCACGGCCACCATCGACGGGTCGGAGGCCAGTTGCGTAAACAGGTTGGCAGTCAGCATGAAGAACGGCGCCCCGGGCGGATGCCCGACTTCCAGCTTGCAGGCCGAGATAATGAACTCCCCGCAATCCCAGAAACTGGCGGTCCATTCCATGGTTGCTAAGTAGGTATAGGATGCAATCAGGAAAACGATCCATCCCAACACGTTGTTGACTAATCTATATTGCTTCATAAGTCTTTGAATTATACTGTCTTATTTTATTTTAGCCGCAAAGGTACTAAAAACCCGCAAGTTTACAACGGATTTGATTTTCTATTATTGTAACGGGAGCAGATTCCGGGTTGTGCGCGGCCGGGGTCGTCAAGGGACGGAAGTTTTGAAACGGATACGCCCTATAGCTAACGCATCTAATCGTGAAAATTAGTGGTTAGCGGTTAGTGGTTAGTGGTTAGTGAAAAACGCCCACTTATCACTAACCACTAACCACTAACCA
>JAISOP010000299.1 GCA_031275525.1 Tannerella sp. | reverse complement strand
AAAAACGATGAAAAACTGCTCATCAAAAATAAAATAATAAAGTAAAATTCAAACCAAATAAAATCATTATGATTAAACAGAAATTTTTTGAACCGAATGTATTGCGGAAACTGTTCTGTACAGCCGCATGTATATGTATGTGTACGCTTTCGCTCCATGCGCAAAGCGTCAGTGTCAGGGGAACGGTGACCGACGCGAACGGCGAAGGCCTTCCGGGAGTAAACATTTCCGTTAAGGGAAGCACCACGGGCGTGATAAGCGATGCCGGCGGAAATTATAACATCACCGTTGCCGGCGAAAATCCCGTGCTGGTATTTTCGTATATAGGATTTGCCAGGCAGGAAATCAAGGTCGGCGGACGGACGACGCTGAACGTCGCGCTGGCGGAGGACACGCAGGCGCTGGACGAAGTGGTCGTCGTCGGGTACGGGACGCAGAAGAAGGTCAACCTCTCCGGCGCGGTGTCGACCGTGTCGGCCAAGGCGCTGGAAAGCCGTAGCGTAACCAGCGTCAATACCGCCCTGCAAGGGCTGGCGCCCAACCTGAATATTACCCGGCCTTCGGGTAAGGCTATCGCTACGCCGGGTATCAATATCCGCGGCTATACGTCCATCAACGGCGGCGAGGCGTTTATCCTGGTGGACAACGTCCCGACGTCGGCAGATGAACTCTCGCGCATCAATCCCTCGGATATCGAAAGCATTTCCGTACTGAAAGATGCTTCGTCGGCTGCCATCTACGGCGCGCGCGCCGCTTTCGGCGTACTGCTGGTCACGACGAAGACGGCCAGGAACGAGAAGATTCAAATCGACGCCGACTATATCTACGGTCTCAAGCAATACGACAACCGTCCCAACGTGCTGACGGATCTGCCGGAATATATGCGTATATCGAATATCATGACGGGCGACCCTAACTATTACCCCGCAGCGGCCATCGAATACGCCGAGCGGCGCAAGGCGGATCCCTCGCTGCCCGAAATCGTCGGGCCGGGACGCGAGAACGGAGGCGTGAACGACCGGCTGATTAACGAAGGACGATGGGAATACTACGGCAGTTACAACTGGTTCGACGTGATGATAAGCGACGCTTCGCCCAGTCAGACGGCCAACGTGCGCATTTCGCAGAAGACCGAAAAACTGGCCTATTCCGTCAGCGGCGGACTGTACTCGGAGGACGGCATGATCAGCTTCGGCAGCGATACGTACAAGCGTTTCAATTTCCGCGCCAACGGCACGTATAACCTGAGCGACCGCTGGACGATCGGCTCCAATACGACCTTCTCGCGCAGGGATTATTTTGGGACGTTTGATACCGGCGAAGGCGATTACATCTTTTACCGCCTGTATTCTTTCGCTCCGGAGGTAGGCCTTTACAACCCCGACGGCTCCCTCACGTATAGCGCCGGGCGCTATGTGGGCAACGGGTTATCGGGGAGTTATCTCCGCAACATTCTCGACGAAACGCAGCTGTCGTTCAATACGAAGTTTGATATTCTCAAAAACGTGTGGAGCGTGAGCGGCGACGCCACGTTCAGGATGAATAACGGAAACGTTGACCAGGCGTTCATCCGGATACCCGGGCAAAACAAACCCGGCAAGACGAACACCGCAGACGAACATGATGCAAAAGGAAATCGCAACCTCAGTCGCCTGACGGTCTACAACCTCTACACGAATTTCAACAAAACGTTTGCCGACAAGCATTTCGTGAGCGCCATGATGGGATATAACCAGGAACATTTTATCTACGACAACACGGAAATAAACGGGCTGCGCCTGATTACCTCCTCCGTGCCGGATATTCAGCTGACGCAGGTCAACCGCACCTTCACGCACGCTACCGAAGAATATGCCCTGCGCGGCGTGTTCGGACGCCTCAATTACATCTTCGACGACCGGTATATCCTCGAAGCCAACGGGCGCTACGACGGCAGTTCGCGTTTCTCGAAAGACAGCCGCTTCGGGTTCTTCCCCTCCTACTCCGCCGGATGGGTCGTGTCGAAAGAGCGTTTTATGGAAGGCGTCAACGAGACGATAAAGCTCAGCCACCTGAAACTGCGCGCTTCATACGGCTCGCTGGGCAACCAGTCGAACCTCGGCTACTACCCCACCATAGCCGGCATGGGTCTGAACGGCCAGATCGGTCACATCATCGACGGCGCGCGGCCCCAGGCCATGAACCCTCCCGGCGCAACGCCCGGCGCGCTGACGTGGGAAAAGGTGCGCACCGTCAACGGCGCCATCGACCTGGCGTTCCTCGACAACCGCCTGGACTTGTCGCTGGACGTCTATACCCGCTATACGGACGGGATGCTTACCGCCAGCAAGACGTTGCCCGGCGTGTTCGGCACCGGCTCGCCGCGCGCCAACGCCGCCGACCTGAAAACGAAAGGCTGGGACCTGACCGTCGGATGGCGCGACGCCGTGAACGTCGGCGCTTCGCCCCTTTCTTACAGCGTCCGGCTGATGCTGGCCGACAACCGCGCCTGGATTACGCGCTTCGACAATCCGACCAAAAACCTGGGCAATTACTACGAAGGACAGGAACTGGGCGAAATCTGGGGGTATACCACGCTGGGCTATTTTGAAAGCGATGCGGAAGCCGCCGCCTGGGCCAACCAGTCGGCAATCAACAGCTCCAGCGCCTTCAAGGCAGGCGATATAAGATTCGCCGACCTGAACAACGACTACGTAATCAATCAGGGGAACAATACGGTGGACGACCCGGGCGACCGTACCGTCATCGGCAACAGTCGCGAACGTTTTCCCTATTCCATTGACCTCGGCGCCGACTGGAAAGGTTTCGACCTGAGGATCTTCCTGCAAGGCATCGGCAAGCGCGACGCTTACCCGTCGGACGGAACGAACGGCATCTATTTCTGGGGTATTTATACGACCCCGTGGGCTAACGCGAGCGTGGAAAACCTGGACCACTGGACGGAGGATAATCCCGACGCCTTCTTCCCGAGGCTGAAAACCACCGGGGCGTCGCAGGGGCTTGGCTGGGACAAGGAACTGGCAAAGGCGCAGACGAAATACCTGCAGGACGCTTCGTACCTGCGCGTGAAGAACGTGACGCTGGGTTATACCTTCGCTTCGCGGCAATGGCTGCAAAGAGTGAAAGTCCGGAATATGCGGGTTTACGCCGGCGGCGAGAACTTGCTCACCTTCCATCATATCCCGGTAAAGGGAAACGACCCCGAACAGTTCGGCAACGGCGTTTATTACCCGTTCCAGCGAACGTTTTCATTCGGAATAAATCTTGGTTTTTAATCATTTAACAGTAAAGACATGAAAAGAATTAATGTATATATCATCAGTATAGTAGCGGCGCTTTGCGGGTGTATGGCCTGCAACGACGCATTCCTGGATCGCGTGCCGAAAACGACCATCACCGCTCCCGGATTTTTCAAGACGGTCTTCGACCTGAACCTTTATGTAAACGGAATTTATGAAGCGATGATACCGAACGGATCCTACGATGATTTCGCTTCGGACAACGTAACCATACGCATCGGCAGCGAACCGTATTCCGCCCTGCTCTACGGACGGGTGTCGAAAGACAACATCGGCGGCTGGGGAGGCTGGGACAACCTGCGCCGCATCAACCTGATGCTGAACAGCCTGGACGGGGTCTCCGGCGATGAGGCGGATATTAACAACCTTGTGGGAATTGCCCGCTATTTCAGGGCGCGTTTTTACATCGACAAGGTGCAGGCCTATTCGGACGTCCCCTGGTATGACGCGGTCATCGAATCGTCGGACGAGGATTTGCTCTACAAGACGCAAGACCCGCGCGACGTGGTGGTGGATCATATCATGGAAGACCTCGAATATGCCGTGGCCAACATCAAGCCCGACCTGGGCAACCGTACTCGCGTACACAAATATGTAGCGCTGGCGGAGCTGTCGCGGTTTGCCCTCTACGAAGGCACGTACCGCAAGTATCATTCCGAAATCAACCTGGCCTCGTCGGCCAACCGCTTCCTGGAACGGGCCGCGTCGGCAAGCGAGGAGATCATGAACAGCGGACAGTTTGAAATCACCGGCGGCGGCAGCGTGGTCGAAGTAGCCCCGGGCCTCTCCGGTTCGGAAGGATTCCGCAAGCTGTTCACCAGCAGCAAACTGTCCGACAACCGTGAAATCATCATGTGGTCGGAACACGATTATACCCAAAACCGCCGCCACAATGCCGACGTCCTGATGAAAGACGACGGTACGCTCTCCTCGCTGAGCCGCAGCCTGCAGGAAAGTTTCCTCACGAAGGACGGCAGGCCGTTCTCGACCGTAGCCGGCTATGCGACGAAGGGCTATGCAGAGGTATTTACAGACCGCGACCCGCGCATGTCGGAAACGCTCGCTTTTCCCGGAATCGCCCGGGAACAGCTGGACGGCAGTTTTATCTACCATGCCACCACCCCAAGTCGCGGCGGGTATGAGCAGAGTAAGTTCTACCTCAGATACCGCGACGATTATCTGGTCACGCCTAACGGCATCGGCATGTTCACGAGCCTTCCGGTCTTCCGCCTGGGCGAGACGCTGCTCAACTACGCCGAAGCCAAAGCGGAACTCGGCCAGCTGGACAACGCCGCCGCGGAAAAGAGCATCAACCTGCTACGCGCCAGGGTAGGCATGCCGGCGTTCAACGCCGCCGCCGAAGTAGACCAGGCGCTGCGCGACCTGTATCCGGGCGTGACGGACGTCAACGTCCTGGCCGTCCGCCGCGAACGCCGCGTCGAACTGGCCGGCGAAGGCCTGCGCCGGCACGACCTCTACCGCTGGAACGCCGGCAGTCTCTACGAAGCGGCCGTCTCCCAGCAGGGCGCCTACGTCCCGCGCCTGCCTTACGTCTACGACGTCACCGGCGACGGCAAACCGGACTGGGGCATTGCCGCCGGCGAGTCTTCGAAAACGGGCGACGTGGTCGGATGGTATTATCTGGACGATCCGGACGTCACGTTCTATCTCGATAACGGCGCTTCGGGCTACATCCGCAACAAGGAAGACAACCTTCGCCGGTTTGAGGAACCGAAATATTATTATTCGCCGATTCCGATAGAACAGACCGTCCTGAACCCGAACCTGAAACAGCCTTACGGCTGGTAAGCAGGAAGCAAACAGAAAGTCATGTTTTTCGTCCGCTGCGGGCGCTTCCCTCCTTCGGGGTTCGCAAAGACGAAAAACAGGCTTTTTGAAACGCTTCCTTATTTATTCAAATGAAATTTACGACATTCTATTATTCAAATAAAATTTACGACTATGTATAAAAACAGATTTTTTCTTATCGTATTAACGATAATGGCAGTAACGTTCGGGACGCCGTCATGTTCCGAAGACGGCGGAACGGACTGGTTAAAGGTGGTTGGCGGCATATCGCTTGATGTGCCGGACAATACGATACTGCTGATTGGCGGAGAACTCCAGCTCGGCGCCGAAGTATTTCCGTCCGGCGCTCCCGACAAAAGCGTGAAGTGGGAAAGTGATAATCCGTCCGTCGCAACGGTGGACGGCAACGGCCTGGTGAAGGCTGTGGGCGAAGGCGAAGCGAACATCTCGGTTACATCCGTTTCCAACAGCACAAGAACAAAGAGTTGCCGGGTGACCGTCCTTAGCACGCTCACCGTGTCGCTCAACGCAAACGCCCTGACGCGGATACCGGCAGGCGGCGCGCGTACGCTGAAGGCGACCGTCTTGCCGACGAGTATCACGCAGGAAGTGACCTGGTCGTCGAGCAATCCGGGCGTTGCTACCGTCGAAGGCGGGGTAGTTACGGCGGTAAGCGCCGGAACGGCTACGATTACCGCCGCTTCGGCGATCAACGAAAACCAGAAAGCCGAATGTACGGTCAGCGTAGTGAACGTATCCCTGCCGACGCACGAATGGCTGTACGGAATGTGGACGTTTGAAGACGAATCCAATTCCGGCAAAGCGACGGTGGGTCTCGACCTCGAGCCGACGGCAAACTTCTCTTTCGTCGACGGGCCAACCGCCGGCGACAAAGCCGTAGTCGTCCCGCATGGCCAGTACTACATCTGCAAACACGGCATTGCCCCCAGCGGTATGCTGGAAACGGGCGATCCTGCAACGAGGGTCAACGAATATACGCTGCTGGTAGATTTCAAGGTGAGCGGCATAGGCGTTTATTACTCTTTCCTGCAGACCAACCCGGCGAACAATGACGACGCGGAACTTTTCATCCGTCCGGCCGGTAATATAGGCATCGGCGGCGGCTATTATTCGGCTGGGAGCGTGCAGGGGGAAACCTGGTATCGCTGGGTGGTAACCATCAAATGCGGCGAGTACTTCAAGCAGTACCTCAACGGCCAGTTGCTGTCCGAGACCGGCCCGGGCGAAAGTAAACTGAGCATAGACAACCGCTTTTCCCTCGATCCCGCAACTATCCTGCTGTTTGCCGACGAGAACGGCGAAGATCACGAGATGCAGATAGCCGCAGCGGCTCTATGGAACAAGGCGCTGAGCGCCGAAGAGGTCGCTTCGCTCGGACGGACGAATACTCCCATAAAATAGGGAAAAAAAAACGCCGCCCGTTACGTAGAAGAACAGAAATCGAGTTATGTCCGAACCGTGATTCTCCCCGAATCACAGGTTCGGACATTTCTTTTGCGTCGAGCGTTAAGCGCTTTCGTCTCTGCAAGTCCCCCTATTCTTTCGAATAAACAAGCGGGCCATGACAAATTAGCGCTTAGTGAAAAAAACCTCGGCAACGTTGCATCCCTCCGGGATGCGATACGGACGCGGAACGCTTCATGCTGCCGCCGGAACAGGGACGCTACGTGCGGCGCCGGAGCGCTTCGTCACTTCGTTCCTCGCAATAACGGTCGTTTTCGTCATTTCCTTTTGTTTATCTGCCTGCAAGATATAGCGCCTCGCAGGGACGGAGTTACCGTCATTGTCTTTGCAGGTCAATTCCGGAACCGTCAGGCAAAGGCTGAAATCCTTATTTCTGCGTTTTTTTTCTTATCCGAAACCCGGGTCGAAAAAGACCGCGCCGCCGGCCGTGTGTACGGCGTCCTGCCGGAGTGCTGCAAGTACGGAAACGGCATCTCCGTATCCGAACGGATCGCAACAGAAGGCTCTTCGGACAGCCCGGTCTGCCCCTTCAGGGAACGATCGCCGAAATGATCTCGCTCCAGGGGCCTTTCTGTCCGCGGGTGTTGACCCACCGGGAGGCGTACCGGACCATTTTGCCGCGGTCGCCGGAGGTGTATTCCACCAGGTGGGGGGAGCGGGTGGCCAGTTCGATCAGCTGCATTTCACTGAACAGCGGCCCGGTATCGCCGCCGATGCGCCGCCACAGCTCGAAGCCGATGATGTGTGCCGGTTTGCCGGCGCGCTTCGATTCGCTGTCGCGCACGTGAATGATGTGACGCATGATTTGCGAGAAATCCACTTCCATTTCGGTACGCGTCTCCGGCGTACGCACCTGCGTAGACGTGCGGTTGTAGACGTGCAGCCCCATCGAACGCCGGTCGGCGTCGGTCACCCTGGGATTGTGCATGATCTGTCCCTGAATGAACGTACGCTCTGCGGCCGTGTACACCTTCTTCGCATTGTTTTTCTCCTGCGTGACGGCCGGCGTACGCATGTCCGGACGGAGGAATGTCGCGTATGCACTGTTCCATCGCAGGCGCGGCGAATCGAGTGCGGTGATAACCTCCTGCGGTATCAGCCAGTGCGCTCTGTTGGCCACCGCCGCGTTGTAGACATTGTTTTGCAGGGTGTCAAAATCCCCGTCTCTGTAAGGCATGTAATCTTTTCTCATTTCAATCTGTTTTTTAAAAGTTTCTATTTGATGACCGGTTGATTGCAACCGGTTTTATGTTGCCGGGTACCCGGAATTGTTTCCGATACGCTCCGAAATCGTTTTTAATGGTTCCCGAAACCGTTCTAAGGTTTCCTGAAACCGTTTCAACAGCTCCCCCAATCATTGTAAGACCTCACAAAATTACATAAAGATTTTCTAAAATCAAATCAGGGATCCCCGAAATAATTTCAGGGATCCCTGAAATGGTTTCAGGGATCCCCGGAATGGTTTCAGGGATCCCCGAAATGGTTTCAGGGATCCCCGGAATAGTTTCAGGGATCCCCGGAATAGTTTCAGGGATCCCCGGAATGATTTCAGGGATCCCCGGAATGATTTCAGGGATCCCCGGAATGGTTTCAGGGATCCCCGGAATGATTTCAGGGATCCCCGAATTGATTTCAGGGATCCCCGGATTCGTTTCAGGGATCCCCGGATTCGTTTCAGGGATCCCCGGAATGATTTCAGGGATCCCCGGATTCGTTTCAGGAGAACTTAAAATGATTTTAAGTCCTCCTGAAATGGTTTTGACTCCTCTTAAAGTTGTTTCAAGGCCTCCCGGAACGGTTTTAAGCGCTTCCGAAATAAATACAGGCGGTTAAATTGTGAAAAAAAAAGTGCTGCATGAGAAAAAGGGAAACACATTTATGAAAGCGTGTGTACAAAAAGCCGGCAAACGGCGGCAGGATGCAGACATACATTCCATTTTTCCGTCCGGAGGCTGTTCAAAAAAGAAAGCGCCGAAGCGCTCCGGCGCCGCGCGCAGTGTCCCTGTTCCGGCGTCGGCAGGGTGGAGCGTTCCGCGTCCGTGCAGGCTCCCGGATTGCTTCGTTCCCCGCAAAGACAGACCCGCAAAAAAGCCCCGGCAACGTGGCATCCCGGCGGGATGCCTCGCCCGGTAGAACCGCCTATCGTCCTCCTTTGCATTCCGTCAGGATTGCATCCTTCGATGACCTC
>JAISOP010000205.1 GCA_031275525.1 Tannerella sp. | reverse complement strand
CGTGTACTCCCCTCGTGGTACATCGTGTACTCCCCTCGTGGTACATCGTGTACTCCCCTCGTGGTACACCGTGTACCATTCCCGTGGTACACCGTGTACCATTCCCGTGGTACACCGTGTACCATTCCCGTGGTACACCGTGTACTCCCCTCGTGGGACACGCTGTACAACGCCCGTTGTACACACGAGGCTATTTCAAAAGCCTCCTGGCGTGACGTTGCGGACTTGACCCCCACCGCTCACCTCCACTTCGGTAGCTTTGCCCGGTCGGAAAAGGCAGGAAAAAAACTTTATGTCCTTTGTGGCTTTGCGGGAGAGATTTGCACTATCTTTGCCGTCCAAAACAAGGAATAACGAAATCAAGAAATTATGCTCTATTTTGAAAAAGGAAGTCCTGCCCTGGCTCTTGGCGGAGAGGAATTGAAGAAAGCCGTTTTCGAGGCGTTCGACAAACTTGGACCGAAAAAGAAAGTGCTGGCCATCCCTCCCGATTTCACGCGATACCATTCGCGTGCGGGCGAACTGACGCAGTATGCATACGAATACTACGGCGACCGCCTGACGGACATCCTGCCCGCGCTGGGCACACATTTCCCGATGACGGATGCCGAAATCGGACGGATGTTTCCCGGCGTGCCGCGGTCGCTTTTCCGCGTACACAACTGGCGTGATGAGGTCGTCACCGTCGGGGTGGTGCCGGGCGGATACGTGAAGGAGGTTTCCGAAGGCGCAGTCGATTACGACTGGCCGGCACAGGTCAACCGGCTGCTCGTGGAGGGCGGCTACGACCTGATCCTCTCGCTCGGGCAGGTCGTCCCCCACGAGGTCATCGGGATGGCAAGCTACAACAAAAACATCTTTGTGGGGACGGGCGGCGCCGAAGGCATCAACAAGAGCCATTTCGTCGGCGCGGCCTACGGTATGGAACGCATCATGGGACGGGCCAAAACCCCCGTCCGCCTGTTGTTGAACTACGCTTCCACACATTTCACCGCACATCTTCCCCTGGTTTACCTCCAGACCGTCGTCTCGCAGGGCGACGATGGGCTGCAAATGCGCGGCCTCTTTATCGGCGACGACTTCGAGTGTTTTGAAAAGGCTGCCCGATTGTCGATCGAGGTCAATTTCCGTATGCTCGACCGGGAGATGAAGAAGGTCGTGGTTTACCTCGACCCGGAAGAATTCCGGAGCACGTGGTTGGGCAACAAGAGCATCTACCGCACACGCATGGCCATTGCCGACGGCGGCGAGTTGATTGTATTGGCGCCCGGACTGCACCGGTTCGGCGAAGACCCGACCATCGACCGGCTGATCCGTAAGTATGGCTATCTCCACACGCCGCAGGTGCTCGACTGCGTGAAGCGCAACGAAGACCTTCAAAACAACCTCGGTGTGGCGGCACACCTGATACACGGCACCTCGGAAGGACGCTTCCGGATCACCTACTGCCCGGGAAGCCTGACACGCGGGGAGATTGAAGGCGCCGGATTCCACTACGCAGACCTGGAGGAGACCCTATCGCGCTACCACCCCGGAAAGTTGACCGACGGCTGGAACGTCGTCAACGGCGAGGAAGTCTATTACATTTCCAATCCTGCATTGGGGCTGTGGGCTTACAAGGAACGGTTTAAATAAGGAACCGGTGGAAAAGAACCTAACGCATCGCTTGAAGGTGGTAGCGGACGACAAGATTCCGTTCCTGCGGGGCGTGCTGGAACCGTATGCCGAGGTGGTCTATCTGCCGGGGGCGGAAATCACGCGCGACGAGGTGGCGGACGCCGATGCGCTTTTTACACGCACACGCACAAAATGCAATGCCGCGCTGCTCAAAGGCAGCCGCGTCCGCCTGGTTGCGACGGCCACCATCGGCTACGACCATATCGACACTGCCTGGTGTGAGGCGCACGGCATCCGCTGGGTCAATGCGCCGGGCTGCAACTCATCGTCCGTGCAGCAGTACATCGCGGCTGTGCTGGTCACCCTGGCGAAGGAACAGCGCCGGAGCTTGCGCGAGACGACGCTGGGCGTGATTGGCGCCGGCCACGTCGGCAGTAAAGTGGCCCAAGCCGGCGCCCGGCTGGGTATGCGCATCCTGCTGAACGACCCGCCCCGCGCCGACCGTGAAGGGCCGGAGGCTTTTACGCCGCTCGACCAGCTGCTGGCGCAGAGCGACATCGTCACCTGTCATACGCCGCTTACCCGCCAGGAACCTTATCCCACGTACCACCTGGCCTCGGATTCCTTTTTCGAGCGGATGAAAACGGGCGCGGTCTTTATCAATTCTTCGCGCGGAGCGGTCGTCGATTCGGCGGCGCTGAAACGTGCCGGGCAGACGAAACTTTCGGATTTCGTACTTGATGTATGGGAAGGCGAGCCGGCCATCGACCCCGCCCTGCTGGAAATGGCTTTCGTCGGGACGCCGCATATCGCAGGCTATTCCTCCGACGGAAAAGCCAACGGAACGGCCGCCTGTATTCGTGAATGGCGCCGCTTCTTTGGAGTGAACGCATTGGCGGACTGGTATCCGGCCACGATTCCTCCCCCACCCCATCCGGTCACGTTCACGGTGGACGGCAAGGGCAAGACGCCCGAAGAGGTGTTTTACGAAGCCATCACGCACACTTATCCCGTCCGGGAAGACAGTGGCCGGCTGAAGCACTCGCCGGCAACCTTCGAGGAACAGCGCGGGAACTACTGGACTCGCCGCGAATTCGGATGCTACACGCTCCGCCTGAACGGTGCGAGTGAGGACGTCGCGAACGGACTGAGGGAATTGGGATTCAATATTCAATAATTCAATATTCAACAATTCAATAACAATTCAAATTTTAGAAGAGAACAATGGAAAAATTAGCAGACATCGGCCTGATCGGATTGGCCGTAATGGGAGAAAACCTGGTGCTGAACATGGAGAGCAAGGGTTTTACAGTAGCCGTATTCAACCGCACCGTCTCGAAGGTGGACGCATTCGTGAACGGCCGCGGGAAGGGAAAGAATTTCATCGGGGTGCACTCGATCGAGGCCTTGTGCAAGTCGCTCAAGCGTCCGCGCAAGGTCATGATGCTGGTCAAGGCCGGGCAGGCGGTAGATGATTTTATTGAGCAAATCATCCCGCACCTCGAACCGGGCGACGTGGTGATCGACGGCGGAAACACGCACTTCCCCGACACCATCCGCCGTACAGCCTACCTCGAAAGCAAGGGGCTGCTCTACATCGGCACCGGCGTATCGGGCGGCGAGGAAGGCGCACTGAACGGCCCCTCGATGATGCCCGGCGGCTCCCCGGCAGCCTGGGCAGCGGTGAAGCCGGTATTCCAGTCCATCTGCGCCAGGGCCGACGGCATGCCCTGCTGCGACTGGGTGGGCGAAAACGGCGCCGGGCATTTCGTGAAGATGGTCCACAACGGCATCGAATACGGTGACATGCAACTCATCTGCGAGGCCTACCAGATCATGAAAGACCTGCTCGGCATGAGCGCCTCCGAGATGCACGAGGTGTTCGGGGCGTGGAACGAAGGCGAGTTGAACAGCTACCTGATTGGCATCACGCGCGACATCCTGGCCTACAGGGAAGCCGGCGAGGTGGTGGTTGACCAAATCCTCGACACCGCCGGACAGAAAGGTACCGGCAAGTGGACGGGCGTAGCGGCGCTGGATTTGGGTATCCCGTTGACGCTGATAGCCGAATCGGTCTTTGCCCGCTGCCTCTCGGCCCAGAAGGACGAGCGCGTCAGGGCCTCGCGCGAGTTGGGCGGCGGCGTGCAACCGTCGTTCACCGGCAACAGGGCTGCCTTCCTCAATGATCTGAGGAACGCCCTCTACGCCTCCAAAATCGTCTCCTACGCACAGGGTTACCTGCTGATGCGCGAGGCGGCGAAGGAATACGGCTGGAACCTGAACTACGGCGGCATCGCCCTGATGTGGCGCGGCGGATGCATCATCCGTTCCGTCTTCCTGGGCAAAATCAAGGATGCGTTCGACCGCAACCCCGCCCTGACGAATCTGCTGCTCGACCCCTTCTTCAAGGACAAAGTGATGGCGGCGCAAGCCAGTTGGCGCACCGTCGTCGCAACCGCCATCCTGAACGGTATCCCCGTCCCCTCGATGAGCGCCGGACTGACCTACTTCGACGGCTACCGCACCGAACGCCTTCCCGCCAACCTCCTGCAAGCGCAGCGCGACTACTTCGGCGCACACACCTACGAACGGATCGACCGTCCCCGCGGCGCGTTTTTCCACACCAACTGGACGGGAAAAGGCGGCGACACAGCGGCCTCAACCTACGTCGTCTGACATGGGAATGGAGAATTAGTGGTGAGTGGTGAGTGGTGAGTGAAAAACGCCTACCTTCACTCACCACTAACCGCTAACCACTCGTAAATCGACCTCACTCTCCCCCTCATTGTCCAATAAGAAGCTTTTGAGACACCCTCAGAGTGACGTCGGTTTACGACGCTTGCTACAATTCTTCATTCTCAATTCTCAATTCTTGGAAAGAGGCTGTCTCAAAAGCGCCTTGGAAGCGCTCGTAATTGCGGGAGATTCCGCGTCAAGCGCGGAATGACGAGCTTTTGGGACAGCCTCTTTCTTTTTGGTTTGTAAAACCGCATACGGAAATGCGAGGAAGGAGACAATAAAGTAACGAAAATAGTTGTTTTTATGTCACTTACGTGAATTTTAATTGCTTCGCTTCACTCGCATTAAATCTTTGAATGAGATTAGGGAACCTGAAAACCCCAAAATCAAAGAGAATTCAAAGATTCAAAGATTCAAATAAAACGAGCCTTTTGAATTCTTGAATCTTCTTTGATTTTGGGGTTTTCAGGTTCCTCACCCCGTTTTGCTTTTTGGCAAAAAAAACCCCGGAAATCAGCGATTTTCGGGGTTTTACTTCTTTTTGCTTTCGTGGTACCACCAGGAATCGAACCGGGGACACAAGGATTTTCAGTCCTTTGCTCTACCAACTGAGCTATGGTACCTTTTCGCTTTTTGCGGCAACAAAGATACGACGTCTTTTTGTATTTGCCAAACTTTTACGCCTTAGGTTAATTCTTTTTGGGAGTCAATGCTTTCCCCGTCCAACTCTGCCGGCGACCTGTGCTACAGACAAAAAGGGACGAAGCACGCTATGCCCCGTCCCTTTTCTTAGGGAACTTCCGGCCTGACGGCTCAGTTGATCATGTTCAACTTTTGCTCGGTCGTGATGTCCAGCGCCGGATTTCTCCGGGCGTCCTGCGAAGGATAGGGCGCATACATCTTGCTCTGGCTCCATTCGCCTTCGACGCCGAAGAGGTCATGTATCCGGATTTCTTCGCCCGTGTCGGGATCGGTAAAGACGTATTCCGGATTCGCCTTGCGCGTGTTGAAGTGATCCTTGATGCGGTCCATCCGCTGCATGTCGTTCACACGCGGCGCAATGGCGCCCCAGTACCAGCCGGCGATTTCCCAGCCGTGCTCGTTGTAGGCGGCTTCGGCCAGTTCGGAGGCCGACATGCCGGCGGAGTAGACGTTCTGCCCTTCGGGACGGACGGCTACCGGGCCGTAGCCGTCGGCGCGGTTGCGGACTTTGTTCAGCAGTTCGATGGCGCGGGCGTCTGTCCGGCCTGCACGGCCAACGGCTTCGGCGTAGAACAGATACACTTCCGAAAGGCGCACCAGCTGGTGAATCTGTTCGCCCCAGCCCGTGCTCTGCGCACTGCGCAGCTTGGTGAAGTCATATTCATCGTTGTTGCCGGGGTTCGTAAAGCCTGACTTGCCGAAATAGGGTGTCCGGTCGTGGTCGTTATAGGCCTGGTCTTTCTCGCTCCAGCCCAGCTTCCACCAGCGGAAAGCCTGTCCGCCGTTATTCTTGTCGATCGTCCATTCCGGATAGGTGGCCGCCTTGCGCGGCCCGTCGGGGAAGCCGACCCAGTAGCCGATTTCGGCCCGCGTGTCGACCCATCCGTCGGCGCAGTCGGGCGTGTCGTTGATCGTGCCGCGTGCCGCGTCGCTGTCGTCGCCGTCGCCGCCGACCAGGCTGTAGTAGATCGCGCAGATGGCTTCCTTATTCTGATGGTTCTCCTGTTTGGAGTGGATTTTCCAGAACTCGTCGTACAGCTGGTAGTAATACGTGCCGTTCTCGGCGCCGTTGATGACTTCCAGCGCTTTCTCGGCGGCCAGGCTGTAGTATTCCGTGCCCCGGTTCAGCGGCCAGCCGGCCATCGTCAGGTACACGTACGACAGCACGGCCTGCGCCGCTCCCTTGCTGGCCGCCACGTTCATGCCGTTCATGGACTGGGGCACGGCCGTATAGTTGGCGGGCAGTTTCTGCTCGGCCGTCTTCAGGTCGCTTACGATCAGTTCGAAGATCTCGGCCACGGGCGAGAGCGGCACGGTGTAGTCCATCTCCGCCGTCAGCAGCTTGGGCAGCGGCCCGTAGGCGCGAACCAGGTAGAAGTAGGCCCATGCCCGCCAGAAGTGAGCCTGTCCGAGGGCATAGTCAAGGTCTGCCTGTGCGACGTCGGGCGTACTCTCCGCTCCGGTGAGGATGAAGTTGGCCGCCCGGACCACCTTGAACTTGTCCTGCCAGCAGAGCAGCAGGCGGTCGTTGTCCGTCGAAATCTTATACTGGTCCCATTCGCGTATCATGGCCTTGTTACTGGCCGGATGCGTCGACAGGTCGTCGCCCGCCTGGGAATGGATGAACTGGGAAATGCCGAACGAAGCGCGGCTTACCTGCCTGTAAAGCGTGTGGACGGATCCGTCCAGGTCGCTTTTGTTCGAAAATGCCGAGGTGGCCAGCAGGCGCCCGTTTGCATCTTCCTCCAGAAAATCGTTACAGGAAACCGCCAGCAGCAGGCAGGCCGCCCATAACCCTAATTTATATCCTAAAGTCTTCATATTATTCTATACATTAAACGGTTATTACTCTAAAAATCAAAACGCACGATAAACGTCCAGGTTCTCGGTACCGGGAACGCGCCGTCGTCCAGTCCGTAGGTTGTGTCTCTGTATTTATCCTCAAGCTCCGACACGGTTTCGGGATCCAGGCCTGTGTATCCGGTCAGGACAAAGAGGTTCTCGGCGCTGAGCGAAAGGTGGATGTCGGCCACTTTCGTCAGTTTCCGGGGAATGGCGTAGCCGAGCGTCAGGTTCTGGCAGCGCAGGAACTGAGCGTTCTCGAGCCACTGGGTCGATGCGCCCACGTCCGAGGGACGGCCTTCGCCCTTGAGCGTCTGGAAGAGCGCCTGGCTCTTGTCCGCCACGTGATCCCAGCTGCGGTAGTAGGCCTCGCGCGAGGAAATGAACCTGGAAGCGCCGATCATGCAGGACTGGTAGAAACGGGAATGATTCAGGCGGTAATATTCGCCGGTAGCCCGGAAGAAGACGTTGAGGTCCCAGTTTTTCCACGTCAGCGAGTTGTTCCATCCGAAGTTCCATTTCGGAAACGCGCACTTGTCCAGCACCTGCCGGTTGGCCACGTCGTTGGCCGTTGTCAGGCCGCCGTCGACGGTTCTGTACACGTTGAATCCCTGGTCGTTAAACCCGGCCCATTCCTGCAGGTAGAACGTGCCCACGGGCTTGCCGACCTGGAGGGCGAACAGGCCGCCCTGGTTGGCGCCGCCGCGGCTGGCGTCGGGAATAATCATATCCACGCCGCCCAGGTCTTTTACTTCCGTGTCGGTGTAGGAGGCTGTCAGGTTGCTTTCCCACGTCAGGTCCCGGGTTTGCACCGGAAAGACGTTCAGCGTCAGTTCCCAGCCTTTGTTGTCGATGGCGCCCTGGTTTACCCAGACCTTGCCGCCGCCGTTGTAGTCCGGCAGTTCCTTTTCAAAGAGCAGGTCGGTGGTCTTTTTCAGGTACACGTCCGTGCTGAGGCTCAGCCGCTGGTCAAGGATGGCCAGGTCGAGTCCGAGGTCATACTGCGTTGTTTTTTCCCAGCGCAGGTCGGGATTGCTGGTTGTGGCCGGCCAGTAGCCGAAATATTGACTGTTAGTTCCGTAGGCGTGATAGGCACGCGACAGGAGGGCGTAGGTGGAATAGGGTCCCACGCCGTGGTTGCCGGTCACACCGACGGTTGCCCGCAGCTTGAGCTGCTGGATCGCGTCCCTGTCCATGAAATCTTCTTCACCCACATTCCAGGCCAGTCCGGCCGAGGGGAAATAGCCCCACTTGTTGTCGCCCTTGAACTGCGAGGCCGCGTCGGCACGCATGGTTCCGGTGAAGGAATATTTCCCCCGGTAGCTGTATGCCAGCCGTCCGAAGGCCGATACCATCTGGTCTTTGAGATAGGCGTTGCCGTTCCAGGAGGCCACGCTGGAGGAATAGGTCAGCTCCTTGACGGCCGCGGAAGCCAGGTCCCAGTATCCGGTAGCTTCGTTGACCAGGCCGCGTGCCCGGGCTTCCAGGTGGCTCTGTTCGGCCTGGGTCGTCTCCAGCACGCCCATGGCCGTCAGGCGATGATCGCCAAAGTCCTTCTGGTAGGTCAGGTTGTTGATGTTTCGCCAGCGGTAGTCGTGATACCATCCGTTGAATGCCACGCTCTGCTTGCCCGGATACATTTTGGAGGTTTCCATGTCGCGGTTCACGTTGTATTTGCGGGTATAGAATCCCTGGAGCGAAAGGGTCAGCCCGTCGACGGGAAGCTTGATGCGCAAATCGGCAAAGCCCGACATCCGGTTCGCGTCGTTGTCGTTCCATTTGCCGAACTTTTTCCCGTAAGGACTGTCTCCGGTCGATCCGTGGGGGTCCTGGCTATACGCGCCGTTTGCATCCTGCAGTTCCATACAGGGCGAATAGGTGAGGATGTCGGACAGGTCGCCGTTGCCGACGCTGTTGTGCTCCGATCCGTGATAGCCGTACAGATAGCCCGACAGGTTCAGCCAGGGTGTGATTTCCGTGTCCAGCGTACCCCGGATGTTGTAGCTCCGCGAGCGGACGCTGACAAGCTGCGCCTGCGCATCGCCCACCCAGGCCGTCACCCCGTATTTCGTCTTGTTGCTTCCGCCCGAAATATTGAGGTTGTAATCCTGGCTGAACCCGGTCTGTGTCATCAGGTCTACCCAGTCAATCCCCTTCGTGCCGGCCTTGTAGGCCGCCAGGTCCGCATCGCTCACCGCGCTTGAACCCACGACATCCCGCAGGGCTTCGGCATACTCGCCCGCGCTGAGCAGGTCGGGCTTTTTGCGCAGGGTCTTCCATCCGAAGCGTGCGTCGAGCGTCACCTTCGCCTTGCCTTCCTTTGCCTTTTTGGTGGTGACCAGGATCACGCCGTTGGCGCCCTGCGACCCGTAGATGGCCGTCGAGGAGGCGTCTTTCAGGACTTCGATCGACTCGATGTCGTAGAAGTTACTCTGCTGGCCGCCGATCACGCCGTCTACCACCCAGAGCGGTTCGCTGCTCTTGTTGAGCGATGTGACGCCGCGGATGCGGATGTTGTTCGCGCCGGAGCCGCCGTTGGTGGTCGCGATGTTCACCCCGGCA
>JAISOP010000187.1 GCA_031275525.1 Tannerella sp. | reverse complement strand
CTTTGACGGATGACAGGATGTAGTCTGCGGAGGGGGTGATTGTCAGGGTGACGGTTTCGCCTTCCGAAGCCTGGGGTTTGTCTGCCGTTATGCTGCCGTTTTCCGCTGCTGCAACGGTGACGCCGTAAACGGGTGCGGCTGTGATGATGCCCCCTGTTATGGCGGCTTCCAGGTGGCTGGAGCCTGTGGTCAGTGTGACGGTGAAGCTGAAGCTGCCGTCTGTTCCCTGACTGGCCGGCGTGAAGCTGTCGAGCGTAATGTCTGCTTCCGTTATTGGATCCAGGTCTGTTCCGGACAGGATGGTGTTGAGCCGGCCGGCCAGCCATGCTTTCAGATCTTCCTCCGTATTTGCCTGCGTTTGTGCTGCCGTGTAATGTGTAGCGATATCGGCTGCTTCTATCAGCGTTTTGGCTTCGGCGAGCCGGGCTGTTTCGGACGAACGGAAGGAGGCTTCTATCGTTACGTCGCCGGCCGGCATTGTAAAGGTGTAGGTGTTTTCATTTTCCGTGTCGGTAATGGCGAATTCCGTATCGAAGGCGGTTAGGATTGCCGACAGCTTGTCCAGTTCATAGCCTTCATCGGGCGAAACCGTCACGCTGACGGCGTCGCCTGCCGCGTACAGGGTTTGATCCGGTGTGATGCTGATGCTGCCGTGCATAAACGTTCCGATGCTGATGGCGAACGCAGGGTTATCGCCTTGGGTTATCATTACCTGATATTCAAGGGTTGTTTCTCCGTCTTCCGACGTTACCGGGATGGACACCGTGTTTGTTCCGTCTGCCAGCGCTACGTAGTCTTTGCTGGTGAATTTAGCCCGCGGATGGGTTGCTTCGCCGGTGACGGATACGGCCACTACTGTGCTGCTCACTGTCGCCGTGTATCCCAGCGTGTTTGAATCGAAGGGAGGATAGAGCGTGAGCGGCTGCCCTGTCAGCAGATCTTTTACGGTCAGGCTGCTTAGGGTTGCATTGGAGATAGGGGAAATTGGCGCGGTGGTGAAAGGGATGTAGTCGCCTATATAGCCGTTTGCATAAACGCGCGCTCTGTATGCTGTTTCCGCAGTTAATGTGCCGTTTGATGAATTGTTGAAAACGATGCTGCGGGGGGTGTCGTCAATTATTATGCTTGATTTGGAATAATAGGAGGTAATGGAATTATCTCCTGTTTGAGGATAAATGAAAATGTACACATAACTGTTAAACAATCCGCCCGTGTTTTGTAGTTCAACCGTCAGGTTCAGGTTATTCAGGGAGACATGATCCGCATCCGGCTCGAATGTGGCGGAAAGAAGCGATAGGACGGGATTGCCTTCCGGCACTGCTTTTACTTCTATGGGCGTTGCGTCTCCCAACTGTGCGGTGGGTGTACTGATGCTGGACGTACTATTGGCAGGATCGTACAGGATTGTTGCATCGTAAAGGCCCGGCTCCACGGTTATATATTCCTCAAACTGAATTGTCTTTGTAGTGCCGGCGGGAATCACAACCAACTTAGTGAACTCTAAGTCGCCTAATTTCAGGCTCAGGTGGGAATTATAATCATTTGTTCCGCTATTGGTAATTTCGGCTGTAAAAATTCCATTATTGTTCCGGTAGATATTCCCGTCGGTGGCGAGTTGGATGAGTGTCAGTTCCGGTTGAGTCGTATTGTCAAACGTCACACTGCCGTCGGCGGCTACCGTGACAACGATGTAGGGCGGAATTGCGCTATTTCTCATCGGTATTTTTGCCGGCATTTCCGACTCGGAAGCGGCGCAGGTTGGATACAGTTTATAGGTTCCCGCCGATAAATTCGGAGGAAGTGTATAGGCAGAGTAAATCGTCTGATAATTAATAGAGCTTCCTGGCGCTAAATTCAATGTTTGCAGCGCCGTTTTATACGCTATGGGCGTATCGTCCGTATGGCAGAGTAATCCTCCGAGATATATCTGGCCGACCATGTCCGAATCACTATTACCCAAATAATATCCATTTATATCGAACGGCTCGCTCAATGTGGGCAATGAAGTCGGATTGACAGAAATGTTCTGTAAATAAAGTACCGGTTGTCCGCCTCCTCCTCCGGCAGGCTGAATACCGATGGTCATGCGCTGACCGTAACTATAATTACCCCCATTGGGATTAAGGGCCGAAAGTTCAAAGTAACCGTCGGAATAGCCGCCCCATCCCCAGTTGAAATGAAACAGGTCGTCGGTATCGTATCCGTCGCAAACAAAGGCATGGCCTCCGCTTCCGTGTCCGCTGTAATAAACCGGGCGTCCGGCCTTCAAATCGGTTTTGAGCAGGCGAACCCATTCTGTGTACGAATAATATCCTCTATCTACCTCTACGAGATTAGAACCATTGATCCCCGCACCATAACCAAAGTAGTTTCTCAATGCAGTACTCACCACGAATGAAAAAGCGCCGCTTGACGAAGGCGTATAATCCATGTGTACGCTGACGCCACAGTGAAGCATCAACACGGCGACTGCATCCACCGACGGGCCTGTAGCATCAGAAGAATATCTATCAGACATCAGATCCCACTTATAATCGGTTGTGCCGGTAATGCCGGGAATATCGTCTTTTGTCGTACTTGTCGTATACCCTGGAATCTCTACGGTTCGGATGGTGGGATGTTTGTGATAATTCATAATCTGCGCCATGGCGGTAGCCACGCATCCGGTTACCGCTCTTCCGCCCGATATGATCGGGCAGTTATTATTATACGGTGCGCTCTGGTTCCACTTTGTTGTCACCAGGGGGTCGACATAGTCTCCGGAGGCTCTGAGAGCGGCTTTGTTTTCGCTTTCGAAAGCCTCCCATTCGGCTTGGGTATCGGCGTCCTGCGGGACGTTGTTTTCGATGGCTTCGGCGATTTCCTGCGCCAGCGTTTCCATCCAGTAGGCCAGGTTCTCGTTTGTTTCGTCGAACGAGCCTTCTTCGGCATAGCCGAGTATGGGTTTGGCCACGTCGTCGCCGGCGACGATGATGAACCCTTCGCCGGTGTTCATCGAAAAGACGTGGTAGAGCGGTTCGTCTTCCGGCGCATCGCTTCGCAGTCCGGGCCTGTTGCGGCTTATCTGCTTGGATACGGTGCGATTGTGGCGGAAGTTTCGCCGTTCCGCCAGCCCCGGCTTGGCGCTCGCATAGGATCGGGCAACCCGTTCGGCCCTTTCCACATTGACCCGTTCCGCCAGCATCGGGTGGAACATCAGCAAGGTACATAGCAGTACCATAAAAAGTCTAATTGTTTTCATAAGTTGAAATATTTGTTTTATTGGAAAGATTTTGTGATTGCGTTGAATGATTCATTGCGTATGGAAATACAAATGGAAAATCAAAGGAATCAGATTTGCAACAAATGTAAAGAAATATTCAGTAAGAATGAGATTTGTATATATTTTTTCAGGGCAATCTGTTCCGGAGCGATGCCTGCCTTGCATCCGTTTGGGGCCTTTTTCGTACACCCTTTGAATGAAAGGATTGTGGGCCAGCTAAATTGCTTTTTTATTGGAACGCTTATTGTATGTTAGGAAAAACATAATTATCTTTGCGCTCGTTCAAAAAAAAGAAGACAATACAAACGTTTTTAGTAAATCCAATAAAAAGTTACATTACAATGATTAAAGTAGGTATTAACGGTTTCGGCCGTATCGGCCGTTTGGTTTTCCGCGCCGCACAGAAAAGAAACGATATTCAGGTGGTAGGTATCAACGACCTGATTAGTGTGGAATACATGGCATATATGCTGAAGTATGACACCATACACGGCCAGTTCAACGGAACGATTGATGTAAAAGACGGCAATCTGGTAGTAAACGGTAACGCAATCCGTGTAACGGCCGAAAAGAATCCTGCCGATTTGAAATGGGGCAGCGTAAACGCCGAGTATGTAGTGGAATCCACCGGCCTGTTCCTCTCCAAAGACAAAGCCCAGGGACATATCGACGCGGGCGCCAAGTACGTAGTTATGTCGGCTCCATCCAAAGACGATACGCCCATGTTCGTATGCGGTGTAAATCACGATACGTATGTAAAAGGCACACAATTCGTATCCAATGCTTCGTGCACGACGAACTGTCTGGCTCCGATCGCCAAGGTGCTGAACGACAAGTTCGGTATCGTAGACGGTTTGATGACCACCGTTCATGCCACCACCGCCACGCAGAAGACCGTCGACGGCCCTTCCGCCAAAGACTGGAGAGGCGGCCGCGCCGCTTCGGGCAATATCATCCCTTCGTCCACCGGCGCCGCCAAGGCCGTAGGCAAGGTAATCCCCCAGCTGAACGGTAAACTGACCGGCATGTCCCTGCGTATTCCCACCCTGGACGTTTCGGTTGTCGACCTTACGGTGAACCTGGCCAAGCCCGCCACATACGACGAAATCAAGGCCGCCATGAAGTCCGCTTCGGAAAATGAGCTGAAAGGCATCCTCGGCTACACCGAAGACGACGTGGTTTCTTCCGACTTCATCGGCGACTCCCGCACGTCCATCTTCGACGCCAAAGCCGGTATCGCCCTGACGGACAAATTCGTTAAGCTGGTAGCCTGGTATGACAACGAATGGGGATATTCCAGCAAGGTATTAGACCTTATCGCCCACATGAAACAGGTAAACGGGTAAACCAATCCCCTCCGCCTGAAACAGAAAGACAGCAAAAGAGCGACGCCCTCCCCGAAGGACGCCGCTCTTCTCATTTCATACAGGAGGGATTGCGAGGCTCCCTTCTATATTTTGATCTTGGGCTTGTACATATCTTGCGCCGTAAGGCCACATTCTTCTTTCATGCGTACACAATATTCCAGCTTGCCCACCTCGGCCCCGGCATTGTTTGTTCCGAAAGAAAACTTCACGCCGGCGGCCTTTGCCTTCAGGATAATCGCCTTGTTCGGTATTTCATAGCGCGCGTTAATCTCCAGCACCTTGCCGCTCGCGGCCAGGGCGTCGACGAAGCGGTTCATGCGCTCTTCCGTCCAGAACTCATCGTAGCGATCCTGCATCTGCGGCGGGAGGAAGCAGGGATTCACGTAGATATCCATCGGCTCCTGCAATACGCTGCAAATACGGTCTACAATCAGGTTCATATACTCCTGCTCGTTTTCAATCCAGGTTTCCTGCGGTATCCAGATACGGCTTCGGCGCCCTTTGCTGTCGGTAAACGTGAGGGCGTCTGTAAATACGTAGTCGAACTCGTCGCGCACTTCCTGCGAGAAGGTAGCCACCCATTCGCGCCCTTCCGCCTGCATGGCCAGGATGAAAGGCTCCGGGCGCATCTCGTGGAGGAAATTGATTACGCCGGCGTCGTCGGTAATGGGGAAGCCAATCCCGCAATTGGGCGCAATGGCATAGTTGATGCCCGTCCGGCGGGACTGCCGGGCGGCGTCTTCGCTGGTAAGACCGCCTTTCAGATGCACATGATAGTCCAGCACCGGGAAATCCTCCTGATGCAGGCGAAGGATGTTGTCGGTCTGCTCGTCTGCGGCTTCCGCCATTTGCGCGTTCGGGTCGGTTCCTGTTTCTTTCAAATCCAGAGTGGCGACGGTTATCTTCTTAATTTCTATCGCTCCGGCTCCTTCGCCAACGATGGCGAATGTACCTTCCGAAAGCCGCGCGGCGGCATGGTCGGCCGTGCGGAAAGGCTCGGCCGGCTCGATGTATTCAACCACCGGGTTGCCATTGATCTGTACGGTAATCGCTTTGCCTTCCACCGTGATGTCGAGTGTAAACCAGTCGTCTTCTTTTACAAAACTCTTGGTCAGGTTTCGCACGGCCACCAGGCTCCCGCTCATTTTCCACCATACGGGGTCATCGCGGTCGTTATTGATTGCTACACGATAGCCTTTGTCCAGCTCCGGGCCGGTATGAAACCACACGGCTCCCTTCCCGCCCTGCGTGGTTCTCATCTCCAGGCTTAGGGTAAAATCCCTGTATGTACCGTTTTTAAGAACAGCCCGCGCGTCGGCTCCGGATAAGATGAACAAATCATTGTCGAGGCCTACCTCCCCGGCCGTACTCCATTTGTTCAGGCTTTGTCCGTCGAACAAAGGCCCGCTTGCAGACTGTGAACAGGACGAAAGCAGGAAGCAACACATACCTGCGAATAGGAATAACACTGTTTTCATTAGATTTACAATTAGTTGGTTTATAATACCGTCAAAAATAATAAAAAAGCGCCAGTTCGAGCCAGGCCGCACGATTAGCACGGCCTTTCTTCTTTAACGTGAGTTTCGGCGTCAGAAATCGGAGGACTTTGCCGGGCAACACGGGGCCGGATTTGCCCGGAGGGCCTCGTTGTACCGGTACAACGGGCCGGATTTGCCCGAATAAGTCGTTTGCCCTCACGTCTGCGTCGCCCGTTGCCGGAAACGGAAGTCTTGTTTTGAAAGCCCGGAAACATTGCCCGGCCGGATTCTTGCGTCGAACTCAGGTTATAATACAGTACAAATTTTTGATAATGAGAGTGCGTCAAATATTAGTTTTAACACACCCTCTATGGATAAACTCACGCCAGCGCGACGTGGTATTTGCGAGATGGAATTAACCGTCTTTTTCCGTACCGGTAGAGAAAGTTGTGGCTGTATTCATGTAATTGGTAATACATTCCGTAATCTGCGAAGCAATCCGTTCATCCCGGAGTTGTGCTCCAAGCATAAAGTCGGCGATGCCGGCATCAGACCGTAGAAGGCTTACAAAAGGTTCGTATTCGTATTTTAGCATAATGTTTCCATATCCGAACAGGATGGTGGTAAGGTATGCAAGCGTATTTTCCAGTCCGTTTGTTGCGGATGCAGCCATTATTGTATTCCGGTGCCGGTTGAAGATATGTATCAGTTCGCCGGTTTCTTCGTCCGTCATGCGCCGGATGATTTCCGGTTGCACAATCGTTCGCAATAAACATTCGTAATAGTGAAAGCAATCCGTATGTATCATCTCCGGATCAAGGCTATGCGCCAGATGTAAAAGGACGCTTCCGGCATCCGCCCTGTCGAGCAATTCGGAAACCATATTGAGTGTTTTGGCGGAATGAAGAAAACCGTACTGTTCGGTATTAAAGGTATACATGTCCTGCGAAAGTTCGCAGCAGACAAATTGATAAAACAATTCTTTTGTTTGCATACTCTTCAGGAGATTGTCGGGAATTTGTCGTCGGGCTAATTTTTCGCTATAAGCCACCGTTTTCATTTCTTCTTCCGTAAACGGTTTGAATGAAATCAGTTGGATTCCGGTGGTATCTGCTGGATTCGTACAACTTAGCATATCATATAGCCCGCCGTCTGCTGGGTTATAACTGTAATCCCAATGATCCGCATCATCTACATGGCATGATATGGTTAATAGGGATATGCAGATGAATGGAAAGAGTTTTTGTTTCACTAGACTTCTTCGGAAAATAGTATTTTTGTTTTATGTATTATAAAGATATACTCAACTTGTCGCCCTCAAAATTTAAGCGTTTTACTGGGGTAAAACGGGAAGTATTTGATTTGATGCTG
>JAISOP010000183.1 GCA_031275525.1 Tannerella sp. | reverse complement strand
AAAAACTACTGTTTTTATCGAAAAAACTATCGTTTTCCGGGAATAAAAGGTAACCCAAAAGACAAGGTACTTGGGATGAATAAGGATTTGGGTAGCCGGTGCGATAATCTGAAGGGCGCCCTTTTTAGAGGTTCCTTGAAAGTTGTCCGCGAATGTCCGCGAATGTCCGCGAATCATTTATTCGGTTTTCCTGTTCGTTATGACAGCATACTTTTTATATCACCACCCCTCTTATATCACTACCCTTCATTAAATGAAAAATAGATGTAAATCAGCAAAATGATCTCATTGATAGCTTCCAGGGATTATAATCTTTGGCAGGAGGTTATAATCTCCCGCCAAATTCCATCCTGTTTTAGAATCCAAGATGCAGGTACGGACGCTAAAGTTTTATAAATAACAACGGCTATAACGCGTAAAGCGAAAAATGTTTCTACTTTTGTGCGCTTGTAACAAATAAATTGCATGAATGAAAAAGAACAGGTTGTATTTGTGGATGATGGGATGTGCGGTTTTTTTATTGTCCTCCTGTTTGGGCGGCAGTAGCGAGATAGACGGAGAGGCGCTGTCAAATTGCCAAATCATTTCCTTCTCTATAGCAAACGATTCCATTCCGGAATTAAGTACCCTGAAGTTTACAATAGACCAGGTAAACGGTCAAATCTACAACAAGGATTCCATGCCGTATGGCACCATGATCGACCGGAAAGCCGTTTGTACGCTCGGTTACGACTTGGGGCTGTCGCCTTCCGCCGTGGAAATCTATCAGGAAGCCACTAAAGACTCGACCTACTGGAACGGTACCGATTCGCTGGATTTCTCGAACTTCGTCCGTTTCAGGGTGTATTCCTACAACGGGAAATTCTATAAAACCTACACTGCCAAAGTAAATATTCATCAGCAACAGCCGGATTCCATGACGTGGACGCTTTATTCGGACCGGTTGGCCGGGAAAAATATCCGGGAACAAAAGGTCTTTGCCTCCGGCGATTCCTATTGGATGTTTGTAAAAAACACGACCGGATACGAACTGCATACCTCGCTGAAAACAGACCTGCACGCCTGGCAGGTAACCGCGTTGAACGACCTTTTGAACAAGGAACTGCTGCTTTCGCAAATGACGGAATACGGCGGCACATTCTACGTTCCGGCCACGGACGGCTCGCTGTATTATTCCCCGGACGGCATCCGGTGGGAAGCGCTGGCAGACGCGCCGAATATCAAGGCTTTGCCGGGCGTGCTGGAGGCCGATAAGCTCAACGGACGCCCGTCGGCGGTGTTGACGGCGGTGATTGAAGAAAGCGACGCCCGGCTTTTTGCCCGCATGGACGGAAACAGGCAGTGGGAAACGGGAAACGCCGTCCCGGAAACTTTCCCCGTCGCCGGATTCGGCAGCGCCTCTTACCTGCTGATGTACTATCCGCACTTGACCGTCGTGGCCGGGAAAGACCGGAACGGCCGGCTGAGCAATGTTTCGTGGAGCACCATGGACGGATTAGCCTGGGTACGCCTGACGAATGACAGGCAACCGCCATTTGAAGAACGGGAGGGCGTCATGCTGACGCAATATGACGACAAACTGTTTTTGATTGGCGGAATCAACGCATCGGATCATGCGTTGAAAGATATATACCGGTCGGAAGACAGGGGGATCACTTGGAATTTGGCCGATACATTGATTGTGTTGCCGGAGGACTACCGGGCACGAGGCTATGCTTCCGTCCTGGTAGATGAGGAACAGTTCCTGCTTCTTTTCGGCGGAAAGGAACGCGACGGCGCAAACATGCTGGAAGAATTATGGCGAGGTCGCATCAACCGCCTGGGATTTAGAGAATAATATCCGGATGAAGATTTTCCGTTTCGTCCGGACAGGAATCTTCAAATGATTGAATTCCGGACCCCCCCGAATAATTTTGGACGGCTTTTCCCGTTAGGGAATGAGGTGGAGCAAAAAAATTAGAACAATATGTCTTCAACTTTTTTTCGGCGGTGGCGCATGGTTTTCGCGGGATGTCTCTTGGGGACCTTGCTCCAGGCACAGGAATACCTGTACGAGATAGGCGGCATGGGGGGAGGGGCATCGTATATGGGCGACGCCAACAAAACGGCGCCTCTCAAGGGACTGAATCCTGCCGCGGGCGTGGTGTTCCGCTACAATGCCAATTTCCGGATAGCGCTCAAGGCCGACTTGGCCTGGGCAAGCATCTCGGGCAGTACGGAGGGTCTGGAGAACGTGTTTCCGGAACGGGCGCAAGCCTCGTTCGAGCGCAATGTGTTTGAAATGGGAGGACAGTTTGAATTTAATTTCTTCCCCTACAGCGATAAATACGCCTATTTGAACACGAAACGTTTCTCACCCTATCTGCTGGTCGGACTGGGCGCCACGGTGGCGCCGGGAAACGGTTCGACCTTCGCCGGGCTGAATCTTCCGGTGGGTATCGGCGTGAAATACAAACTGAAAAACCGGCTCAACCTCGGCTGTGAATTGTCTGTTCGCAAGCTGTTTGGAGACGGGCTGGACGTGACGGACGAGCGTAACCGGATACTGGACAATCCTTACGGCATCGGCAGTAGCGTGTGGAAGAACCAGGATTGGTACACCCTGCTGACTTTTTCGGTGACGTGGGATTTCGGGCTGCGGAACTGCTTATGTAACAGTAAAGACGGATTATTATTTTAATAAATGGCAATGTCATTGATGGATCATATAGATAAAACGCGATTGCCGCAACATGTAGCAATCATTATGGATGGAAACGGACGCTGGGCCAAGGCGCGCGGGGAAGACCGCAGTAGGGGGCACAGGGAAGGCGTCGTTTCCGTACGTAAAGTGCTGGAAGCGGCAACGGCTATTTCCTTGAAGTATCTGACGGTCTATACGTTTTCGATGGAAAACTGGCGCCGTCCGGCATCGGAAGTGCAAGCCCTGATGGCCTTGCTGGTATCGGCCGTTCACCGGGAAACGCCGGATTTGATGAAAAACAATATCCGGCTGCGGGCGATTGGCGATTTGCCGCGCTTGCAGGAGGACGTCCGGCAGACGCTGGAGGACTGCATCCGCCAAACGTCAGTGAATACGGGTACGATGCTGACGCTGGCCCTGAGCTATTCTTCGCGGTGGGAACTGACGAATGCGGCACGTTTGCTGGCCGCAGACGCGCTAAACGGGAAAATCACCCCGGAGGAAATCTCGGAAGAACGCTTCGCCGGCTATCTGACAACAAAAGATATCCCCGACCCCGACCTGCTGATTCGTACGGGCGGCGAGCATCGCATCAGCAATTTCCTTTTATGGCAGTTGTCCTATGCCGAGCTTTATTTCTCGGACGTGTACTGGCCTGATTTCAGAGAAAACGAGTTGTATGAAGCAATCTTGTACTACCAGCAGCGGGAACGCCGGTTCGGTAAGACAAGCGAGCAGTTGAATTGATAAACAAAACGTGTGTATGTATAAAAAAATACGCTTATTCATCGCCTTGGCCGCGTTGACGGTTTCCGGAGGGTATGCGCAGGAAACCAATCCGGCCTTGCAGGACACCCTTCAGACAAAAGAGACGGCGCCGGTCGTCTCGGATATCCCCCCGGACGAAGTGCCGGTCATTTCCTATTCGCTCACTTCCAAACGATATACCATTGCCCATATTGCGGTTTCGGGAGTCAAGAACTACGACGATTTTGTATTGATTGGCTTCTCCGGCCTTTCGGTAGGTGACGAGATTTCGGTTCCGGGCGATGAAATCACCGAAGCGGTAAAACGATTCTGGAAACAGGGGCTTTTCTCCGATGTCAAAATCGTGGCAACCCGTATTAAAGACAACCAGGTCTGGCTGGAAATCCAGTTGAAACAGCGTCCCCGTATTTCCGAAATCCGCTATCACGGCGTGAAAAAGAGCGAACGGGAAGACCTGGAATCAAAACTGGGACTCAGGGTAGGCCATACCATCACCCCGAACGTGTCTGACCGGGCAGTCGCCCTGATCAAAAAACATTTCGACGCCAAAGGCTTTAAAAACGTAGATGTGAACATCCTCCAGCGTGACAACCTGGCCAAGGAAGGGGAAGTGATTGTCGATATCAACATCGACAAAAACCTGAAGACCAAAATCCGGGACATTCACATCGAGGGAAATAAAGCCTTGTCGGACTTCGTGCTGAAGAAAGCCATGAAGAAAACCAACGAGAAATTCAACCTGCAAAAGCGGCTGAAGACCAGTGTGCTGGAATTGTTCAGCACAAAAAAGTTCACGACCGAAGAATATAACAACGACAAGAAGAACCTGATTTCCAAATATAATGAATACGGCTACCGCGACGCGGTGCTTGTCTCGGACAGCATTGCGAACGTCAGCGAAAAATACGTGGACATCTACCTCCGCATGGAGGAAGGACAGAAATACTACATCAAGGATATACTGTTTGTCGGCAACACCAAGTATCCCTCCGACATGCTGGAGACGCTGCTGAACATGAAAAGCGGCGACGTGTATAACCAGAAAAAACTGATGGAGCGGCTGATTCAAGATGACGACGCCGTGGCGAACGTTTACATGAACAACGGCTACCTGTTCTTTGACGCCGACCCGGTCGAAGTCGATGTGCGAACCGATTCGATTTCGCTGGAAATACGGATTCAAGAAGGGCCGCAAGCCACGATCAGCAAAGTGATGATCAGCGGTAACGACCGGGTGTATGAAGACATTGTCCGCCGCGAACTGCGCACCAAGCCCGGGCAGCTTTTCAGCAAGGAAGACATCATACGCTCGATCCGCGAACTGGCGCAGACGGGGCATTTCGACCCGGAAAACATGAACCCCGAACCGATACCCAATCCCGAAAACGGCACGGTCGATATCCGCTACAACCTGGTATCCAAGGCCAGCGACCAGGTGGAGGTATCCGCCGGCTGGGGACAGACCGGTATCCTGGGGAAGTTGAGCCTCAAATTCGCCAACTTCTCGATGAAGAATCTTTTCAACCCCGACGGCCCGCGGCGGATCCTGCCGCAGGGCGAGGGCCAGACGCTGACCATCAGCGGCCAAACAAGCGGCAAATATTACCAGTCATACAGCATTTCCTTCATGGACCCCTGGTTTGGCGGCAAGCGACCGAACAGTTTCACCACCAGCCTTTTCTACTCCAAAATGACGGGTATCAACAGCCAGTATTATCAGCAGCAATACAGTAACTACTACAACAGCATGTTGTATAGCGGCCTGTACGGTTATGGCAACGACTACAGCAGTTCCATGTACGAAAACGCATACGACCCCAGTAAATACATGCAGGTAGTCGGCACTTCGGTGGGTTACGGGAAACGCCTGAACTGGCCGGATGATTATTTCATCTTCTCGGCCAGCCTCAACTACCAACTCTACATGATGAAAAACTGGTACGAATATTTTTTAGTCAGCGACGGAATTTGCAACCAAATCAGCCTGGACCTCTCGTTGCAACGCAACTCCATCGACAACCCGCTATACACGCGCTACGGCTCGCAATTCCTGGCCTCCCTGTCGGTGACGCCCCCTTATTCGCTCTGGGACGGCGTGGACTACGCTTCCATGTCGGACACGGACGACAAGAAAAACAGATGGATTGAATACCACAAATGGAAATTCCAGGCCAAGGTCTTCTTCCCCCTGGCGCCGCTGCCGCAGAACAACGGCCCGAAACGGACGCCGGTCATGATGTCGCGCGTGGAATACGGCTTCCTCGGCTATTACAACAAAAACAAAATCTCGCCCTTCGGCACCTACTACGTGGGCGGCGACGGCATGAGCGGTTACAGCTCCTACGGCTTTGCCACGGAAACCATTCCGCTCAGGGGCTACGAAAACGGTTCGCTGGCCGGGCAAAACAACACGGTGCCCTATGGTTACGCCTACTCCCGCCTGTCGCTGGAGTTGCGTTACCCGTTCATCCTCGAACCCTCGTCCACCATCTACGGACTGGTCTTTGCCGAAGGGGGTAACGCCTGGGGCTCCGTCCGCGAATTTAATCCGTTCAACTTGAAACGGTCGGCCGGCGTCGGCGCACGCATCTTCCTGCCGATGATTGGCATGATGGGAATCGACTGGGCCTACGGGTTCGATACGCCGCTGGGACGTTCGGAAAAAGGCGGCGGCCAGTTCCACTTCTATCTCGGACAGGAGTTTTAAAGCCTGAAATTCCATTTCTCAAACCGTTCTGTATCAGACCGTCATTAGGAACGGCTCCGTTCATGCATTAGGAACGGTTCCGTTCATGCATTAGGAACGGCTCCGTTCATGCATTAGGAACGGTTCCGTTCATGCATTAGGAACGGTTCCGTTCCTGCATTAGGGAAGCCGACGAGAAAAGTAGGAGCCGCTACCCCGGAATAAAAAATGAAGAAAGAAAAGACGAGTCAAAAACCTGCCGAATCTGCACGAAATAGATTAAGTTTGCATCCTTATTCATTTTAAAAGAAATCATGTGATGAACCGGAAAACAAATTTCAGCGGACGTGCCATAAACATGCTGGCCGTTTGCCTCTGCCTTTTAGGCTCCTGTACCCCCTCCTCGTCTGTCGGGGATTTGTGTTGCGAATACCTGGCACAGCCGGTAGGAATAGAAGTGCCCCATCCCCGTTTCTCGTGGCGCATTGCGTCGGAGGAGCGGGGTGTCTGCCAGACCGCTTACCGCGTGATTGTAAGCGACCATCCTGCCGGCGTGCGGAACCGGCGTGGGAACTGCTGGGATTCGGGCGTGCAGGAATCGAACAACACCATTCAGGTAGCCTACCAAGGCGAACCCCTTCGTAGCAACCATTCTTATTTCTGGAGAGTCTGCGCCGTCGTTAACGGCAGGGAAATCTGGAGCGAACCGGCCTTTTTCCATACGGGACTGCTCCGTCAGGACGAATGGAAAGCGCAATGGATCAGTACGGAAGAAGCGCTGGCGGAGGCAAGTCCGCTGCTGAGAACCACCTTTACAGTGGCGAAAAAAGTGCGGGAAGCCTATGCCTTTGCCACGGCAGCAGGATTTTACGAACTCTACCTGAACGGACAAAAAGTTGGAAACGACAAACTGCATCCCGCCATTACCGACTACCGCAAGACGCTGCTCTATTCCGTTTATGACCTGACGGCGCTGCTGAAAAAAGGAGAAAATGCGCTGGGCGTCATGCTGGGAAACGGCGCCTACAACGTCCTCAAAACCGACGGGCGCTATGGCTGGAGCGGCGATGCGCGCCTGGGAAACCCCTGCTTTTCGATGCAGATGAAAATCATATACGAAGACGGCAGCCAAGCGCTGATCGTTTCCGACGAACAGTGGAAATATGCCTTCGGACCGGTCACGTTCAACAACATCTACGGCGGCGAAGACTACGACGCCCGCCGGGAAATGACGGGATGGGCCTCTGCCGGATTCGACGACGCCGGGTGGCGCCCCGCCGCAATAGCGCCCAGTCCGGGTGGACTCCTAAAATGGCAGTCCGTACCGATTGAAGTCACGGAAACACTCACGCCCATTACCGCCACACGACCGGAAAAAGGCCTCTACCTGTTTGACCTCGGGCAGAACATAGCGGGATGGTGGCGCGTGGAAGTACAGGGAACAGCCGGGCAGACCCTCCGGATACGCGGCGCGGAAACACTGAACGACGCGCTCTTCGCCAAAAACCTGGAACCGGGCGACACCCTGAGCGAAAAGTTCGCCTATCATTCCCACGTGTGGACGGACTATACCCTGAAAAGCAATGAAAGGGAAACCTACGAACCGCATTTCTTCTACACCGGCTTCCGCTACGTGGAAGTAGCCGTTTCCGACAAACAAGACCTGGCGGACCTGAAGATAGAAGGGCGCGTCGTTCGTTCCGCGCTGGAACGCAACGGCGAATGGACATCCTCCAATCCGCTGCTGAACCGGATCCACGAAGCCGGTTTGTGGGCACAGAAAAGCAATACGATAGGCTATCCGACCGACTGCCCGCATCGCGAAAAGGGCGCCTACACCGGCGACGGGCAGGTGATTGCCGAAGCTGCCCTGCTCGACTTCCGGATGGCTCCCTTCTATTACAAGTGGCTCAATGACATGCGCGATGCACAGGAATCCAACGGGCGGATACCCAATACCGCCCCGCCCATTATCGGCGGAATGGGCGGAGGCATCGCTTGGGGCAGTGCATATATTTTAATCCCCTGGTGGATGTATCACTACTACGATGATGTACGGATACTGGAAGAGCATTATCTCAACATGAAACGGTATATAGATTATTTAAGAAACCTGGCGCGTACCGACGCGCATCCGGAAGATCCACATATCATTGATTATTTCGACGGGTACTGGTATTCGCTGGGCGAATGGTGCGCCCCGGGACAGAGCGACTGCCCGAACCATGCCGTGGTCAATACATTTTATTATTACTACGATGTCCTCCTGATGTCGCGGATTGCGGCGGCGCTCGGTCATCCGGACGACGCCCGGCAATACCTTTCGCTCAGCGATACCCTCGGGCTGGAGTTTAACAAAAGGTTTTTCTCGGCGGAAACGATGCTTTATGGTACCGATTCCACTTACCAGACCTATCAACTGCTCGCATTAGTGGGGAACCTGGCGCCGGCGGAGCATCGCGAAGGAGTAGTGAACACGATCGTTGCCGACCTCCGGCGCCGGGATAATCACCTGAACACCGGAATCATCGGGACAAAATACCTCTGGCCCGTACTGTCTGCCGCAGGTCAGCATGACCTGGCCTACTCGGTTGCCACGCAGGAAACGTATCCCGGTTTCGGTTATTGGATCAACCATCATGCCACCACCTTACTGGAATCATGGGAAGGAGAAAATTCGCACAATCATCAGATGTTCGGTTCCATCACGGAATATTTTTACCGCTATCTGGCAGGCATTCGTTCGCCGCTGGAGGGAATGACCACGCACGGATACAGACATGTGCACCTGCAACCCTGTATGCCGGCCGGTCTGCAAATGGCAAAGGCCTCGCTGCAAATGCTGCCCGGACAGATCACCTCCGGATGGGAACGTCAGGGTGACCGGCAATACAGTTATGAAGTGTCGATCCCGGCCAACACGTCGGCCACCGTTGTCCTGCCGGCCGGCTCGCAGGCTCTCCTGACCGAAAGCGGCGAGGTGGTTTGGCAGGACGGCGCATTTGTGAGCGGCGTGCCCGGCGTCTGGAACGTCACGGCTGACGGGCAGGGACTGCGCCTGTCGCTTGAATCCGGCAACTACCGGTTTCATGTGACTTCGGAGTAAAAGACTGTATCTGGCTCTCAAAACCCCTCCCCGGCCCACCCCACAAGGGGAGGGCCGGGGAGGGGTTCTTTGAGGTTCCCTATAATCTATAACATGCAGAGATATACGCACGCGTCATGCGCGGACTACTCCTCGCAAGCCTTGATTGAGGGGTTTCTATCAGTTGCCGGAGGATGATTTCATTTTCTCCCCGGATGAATTTCATCTCCCCCGAGACGGATTTCATCTCCCCCGGGACGAATTTCGTTTCTCCCCGGATGAATTTCATCTCCC
>JAISOP010000125.1 GCA_031275525.1 Tannerella sp. | reverse complement strand
CAACTTGCGAATCAAACCCGGATAGAAATAATCCGGGCTGAACTTCTGCGCTCTTTCCTGGGGGATATTTATATTGAAACTGCCGAACTAGTTATATCGAACTCAGGTTAAAACGAGCGATTTACAAAAGAAGAGGCCGGCTGTTGAAAAAAATTGCCCGTATTTGCACCGTCCTGTTCCAATTCCTGTTATCTTCACGACCGTTTTTAGTATCAAGATAAATGATTTGCCTTGTACGGATTGGTTTTTTACAAAAAAAGAGGCCGACTGTTGAAAAAAAATTACCCGTATTTGCACCGTCCTGTTCCAATTCTTATTATCTTTACGACCGTTTTCAGTTTCAAGATAAATGATTTACTAACAGATTTAATTGTAATATTATGCCGAAAGCAAAATTAACGGATGCACAGTTTATTGCACATGCCAATACGGTGAACGACCAGTGTGGCCAGCATTCCAGCGAATGGAATCTGGACGCTACACGTTTGAGCACGTTAAACACGCTGACCGTGAATGCAACCCATGCATACACGGCCAACCTTGACCGTGCTACCCGCAACCTGATTACCTCGACGAACAAAAACACGGCCTTCGGAGAGTTGAAACACTCCCTGAGCCTGTTTGTGGATTACCTCGAAGGCAATCTCTCGGTGCCCGATTCGGCCCTTGCGGCGATGAATCTGCGCCCGCGCACGCATCATGCTCACCAGCCGAAAGGCAGGCCGGAGGAAGCGCCGGACATGGCGGTGGTGAAACAGCACGACGAAATGACGATATACGTCTCGCGCAAAGAACTCGGACATCCGACGCAAAGCGTCACGCGGCCCAAATACCGCGGCTTCAAACTGCGCTGGAAGTTCGAAGGCGAAACGAGGTACCGGATCGAAGTCTCCTCCCGCCTGCACATTACGCTTCATTTCGACCGTGAAGACGAAACGAAGCGGGTCATCCTGTCGGTCGCCTGGATGAACGATCGTCTGGAAGAGGGACCGTGGTTGGAAGATGTGGTGGAGATCGTTGGATAATGGAAGGCGCTTTACCGACCGCAGGGTTCAACCCGCGGAGAGCAATGGCCCCCCGCCCCCAGTCCCGCAGGATCTGGGGGCGGAGGTATGTTTAACGGATTACGGATGATTCCATAGATTGAAACCATGCTGTACGACCTGTTCAATTATCTTCATTCTCATTTTGACATCCCCGGTACGGGCGTTTTCCGTTACATTTCTTTCCGGGCTATCTCGGCGCTTGTCTTTTCGCTGATGCTCTCTACCCTGACCGGGCGGCGCATTATCGACCGGCTGCAACGGCTGCAAATCAAGGAGACGTTCCGCGACCTGGGTATCGAAGACCAAATGAAAAAGAAAGGAACGCCGACTATGGGTGGCCTCATTATCCTGATCGCCATCATTGTGCCGGTGCTGCTGTTTGCGCGGCTGGACAATGTTTACGTGGGTATCATGCTGCTCACGACGCTCTGGCTGGGTAGCCTCGGGTTTGCGGACGACTATATCAAGGTCTTCCGCAGGGACAAGGGCGGACTGCGCGGACGGTTCAAGATTTTTGCGCAGGTGGGGCTGGGGCTGATTGTGGGCGTGACGCTCTTCTTCAGTCCGGAGGTGGTGATCCGCGAAAATATGGAGGTGCGCAACAAAACGGCCAATACGATTGAGGAGGTGCTCCACCATTCCAACCAAACGAAGTCGGCCAAGACGACGATTCCTTTTGTCAAGAACAATAATTTCGACTATGCCTGGCTGACCGGCTGGGCAGGCCGCTACCGGACGGAAGCGACGTGTTTGTTATTCGTGCTGGTGGTTATTTTTATTGTGACGGCTGTGTCGAACGGCGCCAACCTGACCGACGGTCTGGACGGCCTGGCGGCGGGCAGCTCGGCCATCATCGGGACGGCGCTGGGGATCCTGGCCTATACGTCGTCGCACATCGAGTTCGCCTCCTTCCTCAACATCATGTTCATCCCCCGGGCCGAGGAACTGGTGGTCTTCGCCGCCGCCTTTATCGGCGCCACCATCGGCTTCCTGTGGTACAACTCCTTCCCGGCGCAAATCTTTATGGGCGACACGGGCAGCCTGACGCTGGGCGGCCTCATTGCCGTCTTCGCCATCCTCATCCGCAAGGAACTGCTGATACCCATCCTTTGCGGCGTCTTTGCGGTCGAAAGCTTGTCGGTACTGATACAGGTGGCCTGGTTCAAGTGTACGAAGAAGAAATACGGCGCCGGGCGCCGCGTGTTCCGGATGACGCCCCTGCATCATCATTTCCAGCTATCGGGCGAACAGTCCCCGGCGTTGGTGCGCCGGCCCCGCAACGCCATCCCGGAGTCAAAGATCGTGGTGCGCTTCTGGCTCATCGGTATCCTGCTGGCGGCCGTGACGTTGATTACCCTGAAATTGAGGTAGGCCATGAGCGGGCGAATGGTTATACTCGGAGCGGGCGAAAGCGGCACGGGCGCCGCTATCCTGGCCAGGGCACGCGGGTGGGACGTGTTCGTGTCCGACAGCGCCGCCGTCCGTCCCCCCTACCGCGACCTGCTGACCCGGCACGGCATCGCGTGGGAAGAAAACCGCCATACGGAGGAGCTGATACTGAATGCGGACGAAGTGGTCAAAAGCCCCGGCATCCCGGACCGGGCGCTCGTGATGCAGCGAATCGCCGCGCGGGGCATCCCGGTTATTTCCGAGATTGAACTGGCCGGACGCTATACGGACGCCCAAATGATTTGCATCACCGGCAGTAACGGCAAAACAACTACCACGATGTTGACGCATCACATCATTTCGCAGGCCGGGCTGGACGTGGGACTGGCCGGGAACGTGGGACACAGCCTCGCCCTCCAGGTGGCCGAGACGCCGCACGACTGCTATGTGGTTGAACTGAGCAGCTTCCAACTCGACCACATGTACGACTTCCGGGCCGACGTTGCCATCCTGCTCAACATCACGCCCGACCACCTCGACCGCTATCACTACGACCTGGAGCGCTACGCGGATGCCAAATTCCGCATCCTCCGGAACCAGACGCCCCGGGATGCGTTCGTTTTCTGGAACGACGACCCCCTCATCGCCCGCGAACTGCCCCGGCGCTGCCCGCAGGCTACACTATACCCGTTTTCGGACCGCTACCATCCTTCGCTGAAGGGGTATCTGTCGGACGGAAAAATAATTATCGAAACACTTAATGGAACATTTGACATGGAACGAAATTCTCTCTCCCTCAAAGGGACACACAATCTCTACAATTCAATGGCATCCGGCATCGCCGCCCGGCTACTGGACATCCGCAACGAGCAGATACGCGCCTCGCTGAGCGACTTCGTGGGCGTGGAACACCGCCTGGAACTGGTGGCCCGCATCCGGGGCGTGGACTATATCAACGACTCCAAGGCGACCAACGTCAACTCGTGCTGGTATGCGCTGCAATGCGTCCCGACCCGGATTGTGCTCATTCTCGGCGGCACGGACAAGGGCAACGACTATTCCGAAATCGAACCACTGGTGGTCAAGAAGGCACGCGCCCTGGTCTTCCTGGGTGCAGACAATACGAAACTGCACGAGGTCTTCGACGGCAAGGTGGCGCCCATTGCCGACACCCACTCGATGGAGGAGGCCGTCGAAGCGGCTTACCGGCTGGCCCTGAAAGGCGACACGGTGCTGCTCTCGCCCTGCTGCGCCAGTTTTGACCTGTTCAAAAACTACGAAGACCGGGGAAACCGCTTCAAGAGCTGTGTGCTTAACCTGTAACCACCCGCGTATGGAAACAAATAACCGGGCGGGTGGCCTGAGCCAAAAGCTATTCTGCGGAGACACAACCATCTGGATTATTTTCCTGCTGCTGGCCTGCTGCTCCCTGGTCGAGGTCTTTAGCGCCACCAGCAGCCTGGCCTACGGGCCGAAATCGAAGAGTATCTGGGAACCGATCATGCGTCATGCCTCCTTCCTGGGCGCCGGTTTCCTGGCGGTTTTCCTCCTGTCGCGGGCGCACTACAAGTTCTTCTCACTGGCTATCCTGCTGCTGCCCCTTTCCTTCTTCATGCTCTTTGCCACGTTTATCGTGGGCATCAAGGTGCATGACGCATCCCGCTTCCTCTCCCTGTTCGGGGTACAGTTCCAGCCCTCCGAAATCGGGAAACTGGCCGGTATCGTTTACGTCGCCTTCCTGCTCAGCCGGCGGCGGAGGTTTTCCGACGACAAGGTGTTCAAGTGGATTGTCTGGGGCGTAGCGCCCGTATGCGCGCTGATTTTCCCGACCAACCTGTCCACCACCCTCCTGCTGGGCAGCGTATGTTTCCTGCTGATGTTCATCGGCCAGATCCCGTACCTCAAACTGGGGAAACTGCTCTTATGGGTGGCGGTGCTGGGCGCGGTGTTTGTATCTGTCCTGGCCGTCACGCCGCGGAGCGTCCTCGATAAATACGTCCCGCCCGCCGTACACTGGCAAATACGTGTTTACACCTGGGGAAACCGCCTCTTCACGCATCTCGGATCCGAAAAAGCGGAAGACCAAGCGAATCGCACCACGTCTTTCAACCCGACCGACGACGACTACCAAATCGCTCATGCCAAGGCGGCCATCGCCACGGGCGGCGTTTGGGGCAAAGGCCCCGGCCGGAGTATCCAACGCGACTTCCTGCCCCAGCCGTATTCCGACTTTATCTACGCCATTATTATCGAGGAACTGGGCGTCATCCTCGGCGGGCTGGGCGTCCTGGCGTTGTACGTCATGCTGATGATACGGGTCGGCATGATTGCCCGGAAATGCAAGCGGCTTTTCCCCAAATACCTGGTCATCGGCTGCGGGTTGATCATCGTCGTCCAGGCGATGGTACACATGGCGGTCAACGTAGGACTGGCGCCGGTGACGGGGCAGCCCTTGCCCCTGATCAGCCGGGGAGGCACGTCCACCCTGCTGACCTGCGCCTACATCGGCATGATTCTTAGCATCAGTCATTACGGCGCCGGTATGGGCGAGACGGACGAAGCGGACGGAGAAGAAGAAAATTGGCCGGAGGAAACAGAAACGTATCCGGAAACCAATCCCATATTCACCCCTGAGCCAATCGTATCGGAAGAATGAAAGCATACCGGGTCATCATCAGTGGCGGCGGAACGGGCGGGCATATCTTCCCGGCGATAGCCATCGCCGACGCATTCAGGCAGCGATTTCCCGAGGCGGAAATCCTGTTTGTCGGTGCGCTCGGCCGGATGGAGATGGAGCGGGTGCCGGCCGCCGGATACCCCATCGTCGGATTGCCGGTCAGCGGACTGGACCGCCGCCGCAAACTGAAAAACATCTCCGTATTGTTTCAACTGTTCAAGAGCCTGCGGATGGCGAAAAAGTTGCTTCGCGAATACCGTCCCGACCTCGTGGTAGGCGTCGGAGGATATGCCAGCGGCCCAACCTTGCGGGCCGCTACCTCGTTGCGCATCCCCACGCTGATTCAGGAGCAGAACTCCT
>JAISOP010000106.1 GCA_031275525.1 Tannerella sp. | reverse complement strand
CGGGCTGGAATTTTACGAGGGAAATCCACAGGATGCTTTTCCCGATGAATTGGAACGTTTCCGGAAGGAAATGGCGGACAATGGCTGGGAAGAAGGCTCCGACGAAGAGGAGTTGTTTGAATTTGCCATGCACGAACGCCAATACCGCGACATGAAGTCGGGTGCTGCTAAAAACCGTTTCAACCAGGAGTTGGAACAGGCCAAAGAAAAAGCCGGCGCTCCGATTATTGTTCGACGTCCGGTAGTGGAAATCCCGATGTTCAGTTTTGAAGAAATCAGCGCCGAATATCCGCACGCGAAACCGGTACATGCTCCCTGTAAAGGGCAGGTAATCTGGCAATACGATTTGATGAACGCTTCTACTGCCCCGTTCGAGGGAGCTACGATTGAAAAGGGCGACAATCTCTGTTATATCCAAAATTATTACGGTATTGAGCCGGTCAAAGTGGGCTATGGTGGAACAATTGTCGGCACGTATGTCCGGCAGGGACACCAAGTGGAAAAAGGTGAAATATTGGCATTCATCAATTAAGAAGAAGGAATTGATAAACAGGGAGAGGCTGTCTTGAAAGCCTGTCATCCAGCGCTTGACCCGCAATGACAAATACACTCAAAAAGGACTTTTGAAACAGCCTCAATCCTGCTGCCCCTAATAACCCGGAACACGATAACTACCCGGACATCGGTATCGAGATGCTTTATTTTTACACCCGAACAGTCGCCATTGCATCCGTCAGAAGGATTAGCGGATATTTTGGAGCGATGCAGCAGGATCGTTTCTTTTCTATATGTATGTAGATAAAAAAAAATCATGTACTTTTGCAGCAATTTTATAAATAACAAATTACAATTATGTCAAAAAATAAGCGCGCAAAGCAAAGCCAGCCATTAAGTCCAGAGAAATACATTCGTCAAAAATCGCGTAATCTGCCCCTGTACAAGTGTTGGATTACTGAAGACTGGGAAGAAGGCCGGTTTGCTCAGATCATTATAGCCCGACAACATGTAACAGGTAATGTAACCGCCTGTATTTATTTAGTTGATTTAGGATGCCTTGGAGTAAAAAATACGTATTATATGTATAATATTCCGGTATATAAATTGATGGAAATAATTGATATGAATAACACCAAACTTATTGATGTCACATACGAACTGGTGCATAACATTATCTATTCCGCCAGCGAATATGCGGAAGATTTAGGTTTTGAGCCACATCGTGATTTTACGCAAACCACCTGTTTTTTCCTGGAAGAAGATACCGATGATATTCCATTGATAGAAATACCTTGTGGCGGTAAAGATGGCAAACCGCTTTATGTCAGTAGTGGCGGAGAAAGCCCTGCTCGTGAAAGGCAGATTATTAACCAGTTGGAGAACGCGGTAGGCGAAGGAAATTATCACTATCTTGCGGAAGTAGATGATGATTCCGACGATGAAGACGAAGAATTTGATGAAGACGAAGAATTTGATGATGACGATGAATTTGACGATGACGATGAATTTGACATGGCACACGAAATTATCAGTCTTCGAGAAAAATTTAAGACTTGGGACAGGGAAGAACAAAAGAAACTGTTTACCCATATAATGAGCAAAAACAGTGTTGATGATGACGTAATCAAAAATCTTTCGTGTAATCTCAAAGATAGTGAAATCCGCATGTCAGTCATTTTATCCGACTACCTGGTGGAGGGCGAAACTACCCCGGAAGAGATTGAAGAACAACGGGAAATTCTGAAACAAAAATATACTCACCCGGTTGTCAAGCTTTACGAATTACCCAACAGTCTTTTTTCCGGCCTGCAACCGGATGAATCCCTTATAGATATGTATTGCAATACTTTTAATGCCATCGAACACGATTCTGACGATGCCAGACAACTGTTGAAAGAATTTCAGAAACAGGTTAAAGACAAGCCGGTTACCGGCTTCTTAGAATTGCTTTATACCATGAGGCAAAGGAAAAAGCAATTACCCCAATTATTAAAAAAATATCGCTTTCAATATCCTGATTATTTTATGTTCCGGGTATTGTGGAATGGCTTGTCACACCTGCTTAAACCAACTCCGGAACTGAAAAAAAAGGCTTTTGCAGAAATGGAAAATATTCTGTCTAACGAAACGCAACCCCTTACCAATTACGAATTTACCTATTTTTTAGACAGTTTGCTTTTTCTTTATTTGGGTAAAGACCATGAGGCAAATATCTTTGCCAGAATACAGGCAATGGAAATCCATATCAAGCAACTGGCCAATGATCTGTACGAACCAATCATGTGTAGTATGATCCGTACCCTGACAATACTAAAACTGTTAAAGTTAAATGAAAAATACCTGAAAAATACCTGAAAACCACTGTTGGAGAACTAAAAACTACGGTTAAGTTAACTTCCTTTTGTCATTGGGCTTGACCCGCAACCTCTGTTAAGTGCATTAATTAGGGGATTGCGGCTCGGAGGCCGCAATGACAGAGTTAACATAACACTACAAACTTCGTGATGCGTACAATATTGCATCGCGAAGTTTGCAGTTTTTAATTCCCCAATACCTTTTTTTGCCCATTTAAAATCATTATTGTACCTTTGCCCCGGTTTTGGTGTTTCGATTCCGCATCCACGGAAAAGAAATGAAAAGGGAATCAGGTGCAAATCCTGAACAGACCCGCTGCTGTAAGCTTCGCCAAAATCTTTGAACAATACTCAATCCACTGAAGTTAAAGAAGCAGCTTCGGGAAGGACGTTCAAAGAAGAAGTAAGTCAGAAGACCTGCCAAACGAATGAGTTAAGAGCTTTCGAGGAATAAAGCTTGAGACAAACAGAGCAGGTAAACGATTGATTCCTGTAAGGTTTATCCCAAATGTCGATTTATTCTTGTACGAAAGCTGTTTAATTGTCGAATTAAAACAGCTTTTTTATGTCTGTACACAGAGCATTATGCCTGACTTGCCTTTTATTTTCCATTGGAGTTGCGCCGGCGCAAATCCCGGTGGACACTGTCCAACAGCTGGATGAACTGGTCGTTACCGCCAACCGCTACAAGGAAATCATCCCCGCTCAAACACTGAAAGGCGAGGAAATGGAAAGACTGAACAGTTTCTCCGTCGCCGACGCCATCCGTTTCTTTTCCGGCGTACAAATCAAGGATTACGGCGGAACAGGCGGCCTGAAAACCGTCAATATCCGCAGTATGGGTACCAATCAAATGGGCGTATTCTACAACGGCATCCAGTTGGGAAACGCTCAAAACGGACAAATAGACCTCGGTAAGTTTTCGCTGGACAACATGGAAGAAATTTCTCTGTACAACGGACAAAAAAGCGAAATCTTCCAGTCCGCAAAGGAATTTGGCTCGTCGGGAAGCATTTACCTCAGCACTTATAAACCGAAATTCAAAGACGGTAAAAACACAAACTTCCGGGCAGGACTGAAAACCGGCTCGTTCGACCTGTTCAATCCGTCCATCATTTACGAATACAAAATCAGCGACAAAATCAACACCTCGTTCAACGCCGAATGGGTGAACGCAAGCGGAAAATACCCTTTCCGCTACCGGCGCGTGCGTCCGGACGGGGAACTGGCTTACGACACAACAGCCACCCGTCAGAACGGCGATATAGATGCTTCACGCATGGAAGGAAGCGTGCATGGCTACCTCAACGACGGCTTGTGGAAAGTGCATGTCTATCACTACGAATCGGAACGGGGCATTCCCGGAGCCATTGTCAACAACGTTTGGCGGCGGGGCGAACGCCTGTGGGACAGAAATTCATTCATCCAGGGCGTTTATCAACAGGAGTTGACCCATCAATTAAGTACAAAGGTAAACTGGAAATACGCTTTCGATTATACCCGTTATGTCAACAACGACGACAAGTTGATTCACGTCGATAATATCTATAAACAGCGGGAAATCTACTTTTCCTGGGCAAACAAGTACGCCCTCTCGCCGGACTGGGACGTTTCGATGGCGTATGATTTCCACTGGAACGGACTTTCGGAATACATGTCCATTTCGAGGGGAACGCACTGGTTCTCGGCCGCTACCGCTTTCAGCCTTGCCGGCAGCCTGAAAATACAGGCAAGCCTCCTGGGTACGTATGTAGATGAAGAAACCCGCAAACGTGAAGATGTTATTGATAAAAAGGAATTGTCGCCCGCCCTTTTCCTTTCGTATCAGCCGTTCCGGAAGCGGGGCTGGATTTTTCGCGCCTTTTACAAGAAATCGTTCCGTATGCCGACGCTCAACGATTTGTATTATACGGATATGGGCAATGCTTACCTGCTTCCCGAATATGCAGACCAGTACAATGCAGGCGTTTCCTGCGACATTACCCGTAACAGTAAATTCCTTTATCATTTCCATTTCGGAATGGACGCTTATTATAATCTGGTGAAAGACAAGATTATATCTTATCCGAAAGGACAGCAGTTCCGCTGGACAACGCTCAACCTGGGCAAAGTGGATATTCGCGGGATAGATGTTACAGGCAGAATCACTTTCAATCTCTCCGACGGCTGTTTCCTTACGGGAAAACTTCAATATACCTGTCAACAGGCGATTGATATAACCGACCCGACGAAAAATTATTACCGTCACCAAATACCCTATATTCCCCGGCACAGCGGAAGCGGCATCGCGATGTTTACCTGGAAAACCTGGTCGGCGAATTACAGTTTTATTTATGTCGGCGAACGTTACAACCAGCAGGAAAATATCCGCTACAACTATACGCAGCCCTGGTACACAAGCGATGTCTCTCTGGCGAAGACTTTAATGATTAACAGTATGAAAATGAAGTTCTCCGCCGAAATAAACAATCTTTTCAGTCAGGATTACGATGTGGTTTTGAATTATCCGATGCCGAAGCGGAATTACCGCTTTCGCGTCAGTATTGAACTGTAAAAGAATATGAAACATTCATCTCACCTGTCGTTCGTCACTTTTTTGCTTCTCCTCACGGCCGTATTTCCGGCCTGCCGGGAAGACGAACTGGTTGTTCCCTCGGAATACGAGCTGTTGCCCGAACCGATTCGTCCCGACCTCAATCCGGCAGGCATGTACGTGCTGAACGAGGGAAACATGGGAAGCAACAAGTCCAGCCTCGATTACGTGGATTTCAGGAATGCGTTCTATATCCGCAATCTTTATGCGGAACGCAATCCAACCGTTATTAAGGAACTGGGCGACGTTGGGAACGATATTCAAATCTACGGAAACAAATTATACGCCGTTATCAACTGTTCCCATAAAGTCGAAGTAATGGAAGCTGCCACCTGCAAACGCATCGGGCAGATCGACATTCCGAATTGCCGTTACATCCGCTTTTCACGGGGAAATGCCTACGTGTCGTCTTACGTTGGCCCCGTGGCCATCGATCCGGACGCGCAGCCGGGAGCCGTTTACCGGGTGGATACGGCTTCGCTGCAAGTGACCGGAAAAGTGATCGTCGGCTATCAGCCCGATGAGCTGGAAGTTCTGGGGGAATACATCTACGTCGCCAATTCGGGCGGATACAGGGGCGGATCGGGGAAAGCCGCTTACGACAGTGTCGTTTCGGTAGTGGAGATGTACGCCATGAAGCAGGTGCAGAAGATACCGGTGGGAATCAATTTGCACCGGATTAGAAAAGACGGTTACGGGAAACTCTGGGTAACGTCGCGCGGGGATTATAAGGGCATTCCGTCGCAGCTGTTTGTTCTGGACAGGAAGAGTAAAAATTCCCGCGAAATGGCTGTTACCGATACGCTGGATATTCCTTGCAGCAATCTGTGTATTCAAGGCGATTCGCTCTATTTTTACAGCACGGAATGGTCGGAAAAAGAGGAGAAAAGCATTATTTCTTACGGGATTATCCATGTCCGGACGAAAGAGCTGCTTACGAAGCATTTCATTACGGACGGAACGGAACGGGATATTGAAATGCCTTACGGCCTGCAAATCCATCCGGTCAGCGGCGATATTTATGTGACGGACGCGCAGAATTATGTTTCCAGCGGCATCCTGTACTGTTATGACCGATACGGTAAACGGAAATGGAAAGTCCGTACGGGGGATATTCCGGCGCACCTGGTTTTTTTATATAAATAATGAAGACATCGAAAAATATGGAAAGAGTCATTCAAACGCTCATTGCCGGTTTTTCCGCTTTTCTGCTTTCCTGTGCATCGGGCGTTCCGATGGTCAATCTCGGCGTGGACGATCTGTATGTCGTGGAGCGGATGAAGAAGATCATCATGCACCCCGAATTTCCGGGACAGTATGAATGGAGCGTCAAGGACAGGGCAGGGAACGACAGCGTGTTGTCTACCGACCGGGATTACATCTTCCTTGCCGGAGAGGCGGGGGAATATTTCCTGAAACTGCGGCTTACAGACCCGGTCAATCCGGTTGAGCATGACATACGGATCGTCGTTTGGGAAGAGCAGGTTGCTTACAGCCGTTACATTACGCAGGTATATGAATACCGTCCCGCGCCGGGACAGTTTGTCAATACGATGCCGCAGTACGAGGTCGGCGACACGGAAGAAAGCATGTGTCAGAAAGCGCAGGCCTGTATTTCCGATACGGTTGACGTGATGATTTCCTTAGGCGGCTTTGGCGGATACGTCACGTTTGGCTTCGACCACACGGTCGTCAACGTTCCGGGGAAAAAGGATTTCAAGATCATCGGCAATGCGTTTTACGCGGCAGCCAATCCCAACCCCAATGTCCCGGAAGACGGCGGAAGCAGCGAACCGGGCATCGTCATGGTCTCCTTAGACCGCAACGGAAACGGTATCCCCGACGACGAATGGTACGAACTGGCTGGAAGCGAATACGATAAACCGGAAACGGGACACGGCTACGAAATCACGTATTACAGACCGGCGCCGGACAAGACGCCGACGCCGGAACCGGATTCGCCTTTCACGGATACAACGTATGTCCATTGGGAGGATAACCGGGGAGAGAGGGGCTACATCGTCCGGAACACGTATCACCGGCAGGAGTACTATCCCCGATGGATGGAGCCGGACAGGTTGACATTTTCCGGTACCCGGCTCGCCAATAATTACGTGGACGAAAGCGGTAACGGCTCTTATTATGTGCAGTATGCTTACGACTGGGGGTATGCCGACTGTCACCCGAATGAGAGGGAGGATAAAATCAGCTTCGATATTGGATGGGCGGTAGACAGGGAGGGAAACAGCGTGCAGTTGCCCGGCGCGGACTTCATCCGCGTTTATACGGGGGTAAATCAGCAATGCGGCTGGTTGGGCGAAACTTCGACGGAACTTTCCCGCGCCGAAGACCTGCACGTCGAAAGGAGAACTAAAAACTAATGTTAAGTTAACTTTCTTCTGTCATTGCGGGCTTGACCCGCAATCCCTTCTGTTAAGTGCACTAATCAGGGGATTGCGGCTCGGAGGCCGCAATGACAAGGTTAACATAAGATTAGTTCTTAGTTCCCTTCGGTAGCAGAGAAATGGATACTTTTTAATACAATAATATGAAACAGACATGTTTAATACACCTGCTCACGGCTCTGCTGTTCCCGTTTATGTCCGGGCGGCAGGCTGTGGCACAGGAAGAGGCCGGCAGCGGCGGGATATTCATTCTCAATGAAGACTGGTTCGGCCACAACAACAGCTCGATTAACTTCCTGAATCCCGTTACCGGACAGTTCGATTACGAACTGATCAAAAACAACGGCGACAACGGTAACCTGTCCTTAGGCTGCACCGCACAGTTCGGGACTGTCTACGGCGATAATATCTACATTATCTCCAAACAGGATCAGGATCCGGGTGAACGCTCTTCGACGGGTGGCCGGGTGGTCGTTGCCGACGCCGGAACAATGAAAATCAGGAAACACATCCCCGTTATTGCCGGACGGGACGGACATTCCCTGGCCGATGGACGCAGCTTCGTCGGCGTAGACGAATCCAAAGGATACATCGGTACCTCCAACGGCATCTACATCTTCGACCTGGCTGCCCTGGAAATAAAAGACAGCATCGCCGGAAGCGGAAACCCCCTCATTACCGGTAACGAAGACAACGCCGACGGACTGGGCGCCCTCTACCGCAACCAGATCGGCATGATGCTACGTACGCACGATTATGTTTTTGCTATCCAGCAAGACCGGGGCGTCCTGGTAATCAATCCCGAAACGGACAGCATCGAAACCGTAATCCCCGGCTGTTTCAGCACAATGACCCAAAGCAAAGACGGTACAGTCTGGGTGGGCAAAAATTCCAACCGGGACTTTCAGACCTATCCCTACGGAAATGTCGGAAGCAGCGGCGAAAAATGGGAGGGAAATCAGCTGATGAAAATCAATCCGGAAACCCTGGAAACAGCCCTCATTGATATGCCCGTCCATACCGGGATCAATCAAACGTGGTATGCCTGGACAGCCGGATCGCTCTGTGCAAGCGCCAAAAACAACCGCCTCTATTTTACCTTCAATCCCGACAAATGGAGCTGGTTCACCTGTTCGCTCCTCTATATGTACGACATCGATAGAAACACTTTCATTCAGCTGTATGACAGCAGCAGCGATGATCGCTATTTCTACGGCGCCGGAATACGCATCCATCCGCTGGACGACAGGATTTATGCTGCCCTCTACTTAGATAACATCAGCCAGTCTTACTTCTTCTACCGTATGGACAGCGAAGGAGAAGTGCTGGATACCTACGAGCCGATTGAACGCTACTGGTTTCCGGCGATGTTCATCTTCCCGGACTCTCATCCGCCGGCAGTCAGCGATTTTACGCCCGTCACGATAAACGCTACCCTGCCATTCCTGCTGGATTTAAGCGGAATGGCAAGCGATGCGGATAACCTGGCGGCAGCTATCACCCGCCGGGTGATTGCCAACGACCGAACGGATGCCATCGCCGCGCATGTCCGAAACAACCGCCTGATAATCACCGCAAAACCCGGTCAAACGGGAGAGGCGCACATCACCGTCCGTTTCAATTCCAACGGGAAAACGGTAGATAAAACGCTGACTGTCCACCTGGATACACCGTCCGACATCCGGGAGGTGACCGGCCACGAAATGCACCTCACTGCCGAAAACGGTACGCTCCGGATAAGCGGACTGCCCGGAAAAACCACTGTACGGATACTCAACTTGCAGGGGAAACTCCTCCGTGAGATGGAAATAAACGGCACGGGTACTGTCGCCGGACTCCCGACCGGACAGGTATATATCGTAAGGGCAGGAACGCGATCTTTGACATGCCTCCTTAAGAACTAAAAACTAAGAACTAAAAGTTGCGCAAAGCAATGATGGCTGCACTTCGCACAACTCTTAGTTCTTAACTCTTAGTTCTTAGTTCTCCGAAAGGCCTCCGGAGCAAGTACGGTGAGTACTTCGGAGCAAGTACAGTGTGTACTTCGGAGCAAGTACAGTGTGTACTTCGGGGCAAGTACAGTGTGTACTTCGGGGCAAGTACGGTGAGTACTTCGGGGCAAGTACAGTGTGTACTGCGGGGCAAAGGTTGCGTCCGCTCCCCCTCCCCTGTGGGGAGGGGGGCAGGGGGGAGAGGTCAGGGAGCAGCTACGGATGATAAAGCCGTATTCCGGGAATAAAGATGAAGTCTTTGACATTGAGGGTATATAGCTCAATATCGTGATGAATGGCGGTGGCGGCGATGAGAGCATCGTGAAAATCCAACCCATGAGATAAATAATAGGCTTCCAACAGTTCTATGGAGAAAGTTGAAATCGCTGAACAGATTGAGTATTGAGTCAGTTGACGCAATTCTTTAATATAGGTTTGCAATTCATGCTTGTTTCGCGCTCCAACTAACAGTTCGGCACGGGTAACATCTGAAATAGCAACATTCTCGAAATGAATAGCATCAAGAAATTCAATAATTTGCCTGTTATTTCTGTAAGATTCGATAAGAATATTGGTGTCGCAGAGTATCATTTTCCTGAATGTTTATAAGTTCCCCATGCTTTTTCCCGAAGGGTTTTATCGTCAATGTCGTAATCTTCCCACATGCCGAAAGAAAACCGGGCGCTCCCATGCGAGTAAGTACGCCGTTTCGATAAGCCACAAGCTTCTCGGCGAAGTTGACGGGCATCTATATCCCGGTCTGCCCACAGGCCGACCGTAAGCGGAAATTCCTTATCCTCTTCGTTTTGAGAAAGCGCAGACGATTTCACTTCCGCTTCAACGCCCCACGATTTCAGGAAATGCAGCAGAGCATTCAGCCTGTCTTCGTCCAGATCGGTTTTCAATATTAACTGTGTCATAATAAAATAATTTAGTGATGACACAAAGATACATACATTTAGCGAACAGCACATCATTCATAAATGAATAACAAACATTTAAAACAAGAAAGCAATGAAAAAAGCAACAATCACAGGGATTTGCGCAGGCCTCGCCGTCTGTTTCTCTCTTCCTGTGCAGGCGCAGTACGCAACGAAAGTCTTTGACTTCCTGCCTGCTCCCGGACAGTTTACCAACGAAGCGATTGCGCAAAGCGCTTCCGGCAGCAACGTCATCGGAAACACATCCAGCATGGTGAGCCTCGGCAGCTTCGGCGGATACATCGTCCTCGGATTCGACCAGCCCATCGTCAACGACCCGCAAAACCCCTTCGGCGTAGATTTCTCCGTCGAAGGAAACTCTTTCGCCGGAAACGCCTACGGACAGTGGTGCGAACCGGGAGCCGTCCAGGTCATGAAAGACCTCAACGGCGACGGCCTCCCCAACGACGGAGAATGGTATGAACTGGCCGGATCGGACTACTATCTATCTACCACGCAACGAAACGTGACCGTCACCTACTACAATCCCCATTACAGCGCAGGGTACGCCGTTCCCTGGGCAGCCGACAACGGCACGTATGGCGCGATGGTCGTCAACCGCTTTCACCTGCACCCCTATTACCCAAACCCCTTCGATTTCGAAGCGCATCCCATCCGGGATTCCGTTTCCTTTACCTGAAACAAAATACGGGGTACGGTGAACATGTCCGCCCCCAGCTACCTCAATCCGCACCGCGCTCCCGCCTTCGGCTATTGCGACAGCAAAGGGAACAACTCCCCGCTCACCGCGCCCCGCAATCCCTATACCGCCGGAACAGACGGGTTCGACCTTAGTTGGGCTGTCGACCGCGACGGTCAGCCGGTCGAACTGGATACTGTTCACTTCGTCCGCATCTACAACGCCGGTTTCGCCAACATCGGCTGGCTCGGCGAATGGAGTACCGAAGTCCTCAAAGTCGCCATCACCACCCCCGACCCCGCTTATGTGCCGGAAGACTATTACCGGCACTACATCGGCCTCACCCAGCTCCATGTCCTCAAAGGCCATACCTGCCACTACGACGGGCTGCTCTTCAAAAACGGACGCCCCCAAGCGGAAGGAACGCCGCGCTGGTGGACGTCAAACCCCGCGGTAGCGACCGTCGATAACGACGGAAATCTCTCCGCTCACGAGCCGGGGGAGGTCTGGCTCTATTTCTCCCAAAAGAGCGACGTGCAAACCGATTCTGTTCCCGTGGCCGTCGTGGAACTGGAAAGCGTGATCCTCGAACTGGAAGGAAACTCCACGCTCTCGTCCGACAGTACGAGCCTCCATGTCAATGAAAAGATATATATCATCGGCGAATGTGGCGACAGCCGCACAGCCACCCTGAACGGCAGCCGCGCCCACCGGTTCGTCTACGAGCCACTCCGCTGGACCTCCTCCCGCCCGGAAGTCGGAACGATCGACAACGGACTCTTCACCGGCCTTGCCCCGGGAGAAACTATGGTATATGCCGCCGCCACGAGCCGACCGGATTTGGTTGATTCCATGTGGATCGTCGTAAAACCTGTCCCGGACGTAAATCCCGTTCACGAATCCATCCGGATTCCGATCGCCGCCCCGCAGGGAAGTTACAAGCCTTCCGAGCTGTTCACCACAGGAACCGGCGCCGAAATCATCCTGAACTCAGTCGCTTCGACAACCGGCGCTTCCAGCCCGCGCATCGAAAAAAACACCTTCCTCTACCGCTTTGAAGAAGGAGAAAGCGCCGCCGATACCGTCCGTTTCAACCTGACCGTTTTCGGGAAAGACCACGAGCGCGACATCGTGTTCAGCTATTCCTCCGCCGTCCGCCGGACAGAAAAACAACTCCTCTTCACACACACCGATCCGGACGGAAACCAAACCGTCAAGTCCTGGATGCCTCTATCCGGCGAAACCGGAACCCTCCTCGCCCTTTCCTCCGAAACAGTCGAAGACATGCGGCTGGACGGGGCCTATCTCTTTGTCGCCACCGGCACCGGCCTCTACCGCTGCAACGCTTCTACCGGCGAAATCGAAAACCGGATACCGATCGGCGGCGAACCCAAGAAAATGCAGATCGCCGGAAACCGCCTCTTCGTTTCAAGTAAACAGGACGGCACAAACTGGCTCGCCGTCTATCACAAGTCCGATCTGTCGCCCGCGGACACGCTCAGACTGCCAGGTCAACTCGCCGCCATGACCGCCTTCGGAGACACAATCTATGCCCTGATCAACAGCGCAGACCATTCCTCGCTGGCCGTTGTGAACGCCGGACTGAACGCCGTTTCCATCGAAAAAACCATCGACTGGGGCAGCGACGGACTGAACGTGACCGACCTGATCGGAAAAGGCGATACCCTTTTTGCCGTCCGTCCTCAAAGCGACGCCGCGCCGGCAGCAGTCATCACCTTCCGCCTGGCAGACGAAACGCGAACCGTCACCGGAACGCCAAACGTAGAATACCAGGCTTTCAACACCTCCGCCCTCATCGAACCCATGGCCGGCAACCTCCTGCTCCTGAAAAACAAGCGCGGATTCACCGAGTTCAACACGCTCACGCTGACGCCGAAAGACGCAACCACCATGAACGACCGCGAACGGATGGCCGCCGGAGCCGCCTGCGACCCCCTGGAAGGAAAATACTACGTCGCCCACATCGGCAATGCCAGCAGCGTCGGCACGATATTCTCCGCCAACTACGACAAAGAAAGCAGTTTCGACGGACTGGGAAGCAACCCCCGCATCCTGCGATTCCTGCCCGCCCTCACCGAAAACGACCGCCCGGCGCTCAAAACCCCGATCAGCTCCGCATTCGTCGTGGAACGGAAACCGGGCGCAACGGTGACTGTCAGCAAGGCAAACGCTTTCGACGACCAGGAAAACGACTTCCGGATATATCCCAAATCCGGCGCACCCTTCCTGACCTGGGAACGGAGCGGCGAAAACCTCCGCTACACGCCTTACTTCGACGGACATGTCGCGCAGGACTCCACCGTAACGATCGAAATCGAAGCCATCGACCACTACGGATGCGCCACCGTCAGCCCGTTCACCCTCACCATCCGTCCGCGCATCTATGCCCCGCGCATCTCCACCCCGCTGATCGACCCGACCGTAGCGGCCGATGCCGGAAACCTGGAACTCTCCCTGAGCGAAACTTTTGAGTTCTTCGAGGCAAACGTCCCCGCAACGAACGTCAAAACGCTGCACGCCAACTCCAATCCGGCGCTGGTGACGGCAACGGTAGATGCGGAAAACGATCTTCTTCGCCTCGCCTTCGCCCCCGGACAGAAAGGACAGGCAACGGTGACGGTGCGCGGTGCAACAGTCGAAACGTCGCCCGATGACCCGGAACAGCCGGAAAGCAAATACGTCGACGCCGTGATTACCGTCACCGCAGGAAACGGCGAAACAGGCATCGCCCTCCCTCCCGCCGCCAGACGGCTGATTGTCTATCCCTCTCCGTCGAGCGGAAACATCACCGTCCTGCTGGACGAGGCGCAGCCCGTCGTCCTCTTCAATATCACCGGACAACCGGTGAAAGCCTTCGACGGAAAAACAGGCCCCAATCCCGTTGACATCAGCAACCTGCCCAGCGGCATATACCTGCTGAAAACCCCAACGGCAAACATGAAAATAACTAAGAACTAAGAGTTACGCGAAGCGCGGCAATCATTGCATCGCGAAGTTTTCAGTCCTTAGTGATTTGTCCTCGGCAACAAAGGTGATTTGTTCCCGGCAACAAAGGCGATTTGTTCCCGGCAACAAAGGCGATTTGTTCGGAGCAACAATTGCGCTTCGCGTAACTCTTGGTTCTTAGTAGAGACGGTGCATGCACCGTCTCTACGAGACTGTCTCAAAAGTCTGTCATCCCGCGCCTGACGCGGGATCCCCCGAAAAAAGGACACGGGTTTGGGGTTGCGGGTCAAGTCCGCAATGACAAATACGCTCCAAAGGACTTCCGAGACAGCCCCGGAACAGGGAGACGTTCCATATTATTTTATTATTTTATTAATTTCTAAACAATTTCAAAGATGAAAACAAAAGGTTTGATTTTTTGCATGGCGCTGGTTTACGCATTGATAAACCTTGCCATGAGTGGGTGCACGTCGAAAGGCGGCGCACAGGAACCCCGAAGCGCCGGCGATACGCCGCTGACGCTGAACATAAAGGACTTTCCGGGCTGGACAGACACCCTTCCGGGAGGGTATTGGAAAGAGACCTACAACGACAACTGTACATCTATCACGATCGATCAATTTGTCTTCTCCCACTTGCCCGCCGGCCCCGGTTCTTCCTGGAGCGGAAGCTATTGGGATGGTTTTACCATCGGTACCAACGGCGATAACCGCAATTATGGTTTGCCGGTCGATTCTAGCGGAAGTGCAGATTGGGTAAATCACCAGTGGGGCTGTATGGCCGGCGGCGCGGCAGACACGACCTGTTGTTGCCGTACCGTAAAGGGCGACCCCTACCTGATTGCCTATTGGGGGTATTTCATGGAGCCGGAGTATTACGACCAAATACACTCGCCGGGTACTCCACCGCCTGCGCCCATGCACGACTTGACGGTACATCTGGCCGATTATTCTCTTTTTGCACCGCTGGGGGTATTGATTTGCAATCACCCCTGGCCCTATTACGGCAATATCTACGGCGATGGATTTGCCAGACCGCTAAATAAGGACTCGGATTATTTCAAATTGGTTATTCACGCATTAGACAAAGACTCGGCGGAAGTGGAAACAGTAGAACATGTTTTAGCGCAGGGTACCGCCCGTGGCCCGGTACAATCGACCTGCTGGCAATGGGTCGATTTAACCGGATTGGGAGAAGATATTAGATGGCTTTATTTCACCATGGAAAGCACCGACGCCGACCCCACATGGGGGCCGAATACCGCCGTCTATTTCTGTCTGGACAAATTGAAAGTAATCAAACAGGGGGGAACCGCTTTGTCCGGTGCGCCGGAAACGAAAGCAAGCACAGCGAAACCGGCTACAAAACGGGCATTGGAAGTGAAGGACTGTTTCCCGATAGCGTCCCATACCGGCGGCGATGTGTCTGTTTATGACCACCAAGGCAAGGAAGTGTTGAAAACAACCGTAAAGGCAGGCGAGAAACCCAATCTCTCGAAACTGCCCGAAGGCGAATACCGCCTGCATCACGGACACAGGCATATCCCATTTAAAAAAGTAAAATAGTGTTAAGTTAACCCTGTCATTGCGGCCTCCGAGCCGCAATCCCCTGGTTAATGCACTAACAGACGGGGATTGCGGGTCAAGCCCGCAATGACAAAAGAAAGTTAACATAACAATAGTATTTAACTTCTCTGTGTAACTCTGTGACTTCTCTGTGTAATTTAATTTCACAGAGGAGACGCCGAGTTACACAGAGCTTAAAAAACAATCAAATGAAGAAAATAAAACTTATTAAAACAATTTTTCTATGGGCGGCTTTCGCGCTCTCCTATGTGAATGTAAGCGCGCAATGCGACAAGAGCGATGATTTCACTACATTAGACGACCCCACATCCACTGTTTTTAGTGCATCTCTGGGAACACATATCACCGATGCGAAGTGGGTTTGTAGCAATGCTTGCCTCGTGAAAGGCGGCGGTGCGGCAGGAAGTAGCGTTGCCAATAACTATAAGGCATTAGAGACAACGGAAAAGGGCGTTGGCTTGAATGGACATACAGATCCATCCAGGGAAGGAGTAATTACTTCGCCGCTTCTCTCCGGCGGCTGCAAGTCCATCGCTTTTGATTATGCCTGCCGCGGCAGTAATACAACACGCAATGTGCGTTTCTACATCACGCGAGGCGATGATGACGAAACTCTTTTGTGGGATACGACAGCAGTTATACCGGTGACAACTTCCGGCACACGATACGAATACAGCTTCGAAGACATTAACGTTACGGGCAGTTTTCAACTGCATATTGATAATGTTACGAGAAAGACAAACGGTAACAATTATGGAAATGACATTATTATCTGGAATATCTGCATAACCGACTATGCCCCTCTCGTTGCAGGCGTCCCGGAATTTACAATAAGCGGAACTAAAAAAACAGAAGACCTGTACTGGGCGCCAGTTACCGTTGGCATAGACATATACACTACCGATACCGGCGAAGCAAATATCTATTACACCACCGACGGCGCCGCCCCCACCACAGAATCCACCCTCTACGAGGCGCCATTCGAGCTTACGGGTACCGCCACCGTAAAAGCCATCGGTATCTGCGGCGACCTGCAAAGCCTCATTGTCGATACCCTGATTACGGTTGCCGGCCCCCAATCCGCCGCACTGCCCTTTGAAGAAACGTTTCCAGGCAGCCTGGGCGACTGGTATTTTTATTCTGCCTCCGGCGATCAAACCTGGAACGCTTCCGAAGCAGAAGAACAAACCTTTGCCCAAATGACCGGCGCAGACGCAGAAGAAAACTTTTTCGTCAACGAAGACTGGCTGATTTCCCCGGCGTTCACCGCAAGCGAAGGCAATGCGCTGGTATTCCGTTTCGCGTCCGCCCGGCTGTTCGACGGCAATGCCCTTACTCTGAAATACTCCACCGACTATGCCGGTGTCGGTACCCCCGCCACCGCTACCTGGACGGATATTTCCGGCCTGGCACAATGGGCGACCGACGGCGGCGAATGGGTCGAATCGGGCGAAGTGGTAGTTGACACCCTGCTTCCCGTCCGTTTCGCCTTCGTCTATACCTCCACCCTCAGCGACGCCGCCGACTGGAAAGTCAGCAACATCCACGCCTTCGAAGTAGACGCCGCCGCGCCGTCCCTCCCCTCCGGACTGACCGCCACGCCGACGGAAACAGCGATCGCCCTCACGTGGACAGCTTCGACTGACAACGTCGCAGTCACCGGGTACCACGTTTATCTCGACGGCGATTCGATTGACACAGTCACAGA
>JAISOP010000094.1 GCA_031275525.1 Tannerella sp. | reverse complement strand
AGAAAGCGAGATTGAAAGCCTTGGAGAGTGAAGGGTTCTTTTTATTTGCATCTCCATAAATACAATTTCTTCCACTGATTGCCCATTCTTGACAACAGCATACTTTTTTCATCACCACCAAAAAAAGTTTTGAATGGAGAATGAACAGATGTTCGTTCCCCCTGTGACACGGAGAGCCGAAAAGAGTAGCGTAGTGTGACGCGCAGTCCCATTCATTCTCCATTCGTTCACTGATTCTCCGGCCTTAGTCGGCGAACGACCGCACCGGTGCGCCACATCTCGCTTTCGCGGAGCGCTTTCAATTCTTTTTCCAGTCCTTCGCGATAGTCGGGTTTGCCGTTGGCGTCGATGGAGCGCTGTGCCTCGTTGCCGCAGGCTACCTCCTGATACAGTTTTTCAAAGACGGGTTTCGTCGCATCATGGAACGGCCCCATCCAGTCCAGTGCGCCGCGCTGTGCCGTGGTGGAGCAGTTGGCATACATCCAGTCCATTCCGTTCTCGGCAAAGAGCGGCATCAGCGACTGCGTCAGTTCTTCCACCGTCTCGTTGAAGGCTTCCGACGGACTGTGCCCATTCTCGCGCAACACTTCGTACTGCGCCAGCAAGAGTCCCTGAATGGCGCCCATCAGCGTGCCGCGTTCGCCGGTCAGGTCGGAATAGACTTCCTTCCTGAACGTCGTCTCGAACAAATACCCTGAACCGACGCCAATCCCCAGTGCCATCACGCGCTCTTTCGCCTTTCCCGTCGCATCCCGGAAGATGGCGTAGGAGGAATTTAAACCGCGTCCCTGCAGGAACATCCGGCGCAGGGAGGTGCCCGAACCTTTCGGCGCCACCAGAATCACGTCCACGTCGGCCGGCGGGATAATGCCGGTGCGTTCCTTGTACGTAATGCCGAACCCGTGTGAGAAATAGAGCGCCTTGCCGGCCGTCAGGTAGGGCTTGATGCGCGGCCAGACTTCAATCTGGGCGGCATCCGACAATAAATACTGGACGATGGTTGCCTGCCGGCAAGCCTCTTCGATTTCGAACAGTGTCTCGCCCGGCACCCAGCCGTCGGCAACGGCTTTCTCCCACGTCTTGCCGCCTTTCCGCTGGCCGACAATCACGCGGAATCCGTTGTCGCGCAAATTCATACTCTGTCCCGGGCCTTGTACGCCATAGCCAATGACGGCGATGGTTTCATCTTTCAATACTTCCCTTGCTTTTTCCAGGGAAAATTCGTCGCGGGTGACTACATTTTCATCCACTCCGCCAAAATTCATTATTGCCATATTTTTTTTCTGCTTGTTTTTTTAACGCCACAAAGTTAAACGAAATATTTACATTTCAACGGCGACGGCGACAAAACCTTCCGTATCGGCAAGGCACAGGGAATAAAGACACCCGGTAACCCACATTGTTTTATAGTGCTTCCAAAAAAGAAATAGCCCTTTTCCCTTCCGTTCGTTACGCATGATAAATTTCAGTACCTTTGCTTCGATTTATTTGAAATACAAATGAAAAAGATAGTTGGACTTTGGGTTTTATGCCTGTTCGGGGGATGTTCGGGTGCGACGAAAAAGAATGCGTCCGGATGTAAAAATTCAGTGTTATACGGGTACGTTTCTATTTGTCTGCCCGAGATGGAGGGGATGACGGAGTGCAGGACAGAGGCGGGCGTACAGGAGGTGATTCAGCCTTACTTGGCCTCCGGGCCGGTGTTGGCTTATTTCCTGAATGAGGAGACGTATAAACAGGTCGGCCAACTGAAGGAAATTTCGTATGAGGACTATTTCCTGATGTATGGCGAGTATCCGATGGAAAACTACCACGCCGGGGAAACAGACCTGGAACGGGCGGCAAAAGGCTTGGAACAAACGCTTTTCGGAGGGAGCGACTTTGACCGGATTAGCGCCCGTATCGAAGAATATTACCAAACGATGACCGTCGGAAAACCGGCTTTAATCGAAAAATATTCACCCCGTCCGAATGTCCGGACGATGATTGTGCTGATGAAATATATGCACGGGGACGGGGAAACCAGCGTCGTGAGCGCCGTTGATTTCATCCTGCTAAAAAACAGGCTGTTTAATTTGGCCTATTATGTGGCGTACCGGGGCGGGAAATCCATTGACGAGGCCAAGCATAAAAACAATGCTTTTATTGACCGGTTGCTGGAGGTGAATTAAATAAACGGCCAAACATGAAAAAAGGTTCGCGTCTTTTTGCCAGGCTGGACAACGGCGAAGAAGCTGTCCTCTTTGAGGGGGGGAACCGCATCCCCTTCTTTTGGTTAACGCTTTTGGGGCAGGAGGATATCGACGCGTTTTACGAACAGTCCCGCCTGCGTTCCGCCAGCGAAACGGAGCAACATAAGTGCTGTTTTGAACTGGACAAGTTGAGGGCGCTGGTGCGGGCGGCTGACCGCCGAGACTATCTGGCGCAATACTCTGCTTCCTGTCTGTCGCTGTTCGACGACTGGCTCTATTTCATGCAGATAACAGACTTCTCCGACCGGAAAATCTACCTGGATATGGACGAAATCGGTGCCTGTTACGAAACGCCGGAACTCTTCGCGGACAGCCTGCGCCGGGCCGTTACCAGTTTTGACGACCATCGGGAAACATGGTATGAAAGTACGGTTGCCGCCGCCTGCGGCAATGAAAGCCGGAATCAGCTTGAACGGCGCTTCAGCGACTTCTCGGAGACCTGCCGCGAGATGAACCGGAAAGATATTTACAGCCGTTTTAATAAAAAAATTCATTTGGAAAAGCGTCATTCCGCCGGGAAAAAAATAGTCCGGGCGGTATTGATAATGCTGCTCCTTGCTTTGCTGGCGGCCGCCGTCTTCTTTTTTGTACTCGAGTGAAATTCAAAGATTCTTTTTTTTATCTTTGCACCCTTAATGAATGCAAAATGGAAAAAGAACAGGAAGAATTGAATGATTCTACATTTGAAATTGCTCAGAAAAAAAGTAAAGAACTGGAAGCGGATATATCCCTTCATCCTTCAAAATACAGGGTATTAACCGGCGACCGTCCTACGGGGAATCTGCATATCGGCCATTATTTCGGCTCGCTGAAAAACCGGGTCGAAATTCAGCAGCGAGGTGTGGAAACGTATATTGTGATTGCTGATTACCAGGTGCTGACCGACCGGGATGCGTTTGACAAAATCGCAGACTATGTGTATGAACTGGTGCTCGATTACCTGGCGTGCGGGTTAGACCCGGAAAAGTACAAAACCTACATCTTCCCGCACAGTTATATCCCGGAACTCAACCAGTTGCTGCTTCCGTTCCTGACGCTGGTGTCGAGCGCGGAACTGAACCGGAATCCTACCATCAAGGAAGAAATATCGGCTTCGGGACAGAAGGTCATCAATGCCGGGATGTATGTCTATCCCGTTCATCAGGCGGCTGATATCCTGTTTTGCAAGAGCAATATCGTGCCGGTGGGAAAAGACCAGTTGCCACACATCGAACAAACCCGTATCATTGCCAGGCGGTTCAATACGAAATACCGTGTGCCGGTTTTCCCCGAACCGTTTGGCCTGCTGAGCCAAACACCCCTGATTCTGGGTCTTGACGGAAACCAGAAAATGAGCAAAAGCCGCCACAATTCCATTGCCCTCAAGTCCACAGACGACGAGATACAACGGATGATTAGAACGGCCAAAACGGATTCGGAGCGTTTCATCACCTACGACCCGGAGAACCGTCCGGAAGTGGCCAACCTGCTCCGTATCTGTTCGCTGTGCCTGGGCGATCCGCCGGAGCAGCTGGCCGCTGAAATCGGCGATGCCGGCGCCAGGAAACTGAAAGAACGGACGACCGACGCGCTGATCGGCTATTTCGCTCCCATCCGCCGGCAGCGGCAACAACTGGAGAATGACCGGGAATATCTTCGGCAGGTGCTGCAAAGAGGTATCGAACAGGCCCGGACAGTCGCGGAACAGACGCTGAAGGAAGTTCGCCAGGCCATGAACATGGAATTGTGGTAAAAATCCGGACATTTATGCCGGAGGGAACCGTTTTTTTGATTAGTTTTGTGGCTGTTTAATTTATAAATATCTACTGAAATGAAGAAAATTGGAATTTTGTTGATTTCGCTTGCCCTGACAGGTATGATGTCGTGCAAGGGAGGAAAGAAATGCTGCCAGGGCGAAGAGGAATGCGCTCATCACAAGACGGCTGCGGAGGTGCAGCAGCCGAAAAAAGACAAGAAGGTCATTGTCGCCCGGTTGGTTGTGAAGGAAGGACAGGAAAAAGCGTTTATCGAGGTGGCCTCGAAACTGGTAACCGCCACCCGGCAGGAAACGGGAAATCTGTTTTATGCCTTGTATCAGTCGCCGGTTAACCCGGTTGAGTTTATCTTTTACGAAGAATATAAAGACGACGCGGCTTTTCAGGCACATGCTTCGTCCGCGCATTTTGCCGCCTTTGTGGAAGGAATCAAAGACCTGACGGCAGGCGATTTAATCGTGGATGAATTTTAACCGCCCGGAGAAAAAGGGGTACAGGGTGCAGGGTCGAGAGGGTCAACACTTTCGACCCTGTACCTTATCTCCCAAGGGCCTCAAGTGAGTTGACTTGATTGTATTAAACAACAAATTAATAAAGAAAGAAATGAAGAAGAAAAAAATAGATTTGCGATTCGGTATTATTGGTGTGGTCATCCTGCTGGCGGCAGTCAGCCGGCTTATTCCGCATCCGGTCGGGTTCGTACCCATTGCCGGCATGGCGCTTTTCGGAGCCGCCTATTACAGCAAGCGTTACTGGGCATACATCGTTCCGATTGTGGCCATGATGCTGAGCGATATTATATTAAACACACTGGTGTACAGCGCCTATATGGACAGACAGTGGATGTGGATATTCCTGTACACCTACGGGGCGCTGGCGCTGATTGTGCTGATGGGAACATTCACGCTGAAGAGCGTGCGCGTTCCGGAGGTGGCAATTTCTGCCGTGGGAGCTTCGGTGATCTTCTATCTGGTGACCAATTTCGGTACATGGATATCGTCGGGCATGTATCCGCATACATGGGAAGGCCTGACGGCCTGCTATACGGCCGCGCTGCCGTTTTTCCGCAACGGCCTCGCCGGCGATTTGCTGTATACGGGCATACTGTTTGGCGCGTTTGAGTTGCTGATGTATAAATTCCCGTCGCTCAAGGCGCAAAAGGCAGCAGCCTGAAACGCGAGAGGCTGATTCTTAAAATCCCGGTAAAGACGGTTCGGTCTTTACCGGGATTTTTTGTATCCGAAGGTCTCCTCTTTTACCGCTTTTCCGGCTCTTGCCGGGGGGCGTCCGGCTTTTTTATGCCGTTGCGGATCAGGAGGGCGTCGATCGAAGGCTCGCGGCCGCGGAAGCGTTTGTAGAGCACGTCAGGCTCTTCGGTGTTGCCTTTGGAAAGGATATGCTCGCGGAAAGCGTTGGCCGTGCCCCGGTCAAAGATGCCGTTTGCCTTGAATACCGAAAAGGCGTCGGCGTCCATCACTTCCGCCCACTTGTAGCCGTAGTATCCGGCAGCGTATCCGCCCGAAAAAATGTGATTGAAACTGCTGCTCATCAGCGTTCCGGGGACGGACGGGAGAATGACGGCGCGTTCCCAGGCGTTTTTTTCAAACTCGGCCACATCCCCCTCGAAAGGCTCGGCGAGCGTGTGCCAGGCCATGTCCAGCAGGCCGAAACTTACCTGGCGGCAACATTTGTAGCCGGTATTGAAGTTGGAGGCGTCAACCAGGTTGCGGACCAGTTCGGCGGGAATTTTCTCGCCGGTTTGGTAGTGCGCGGCAATCCGGTCCAGGAACGGTTCCTCATCCAACCAGTTTTCCATGATCTGGGAGGGCAGTTCCACAAAATCCTGTTCGACGTTGGTGCCGGCGAGGCTGCCGTAGGTTGTCTCCGATAACATGCCGTGCAGGGCGTGGCCGAACTCGTGCAGGAAGGTATTGACTTCCTCGTAGGTGAGGAGCGAGGGTTTGGTTTCGGTCGGACGGGTAAAATTCATCACGATGGCGATGTGCGGACGGTGGTCGACGCCTTTTGCGTCGCGGTACTGCGCCCGGATACCGTCCATCCATGCGCCCGACTGCTTCCCCCGGCGCGGGAAGAAATCCGTGTACAGGACAGCCAGGAAGCGACCGTCTGCATCAAATACTTCGTATGGCGTTACTTCCTGGTGGTAAACGGGAATCTTGGGATTTTCCCGGAAGGTAATGCCGTAGAGTTGAGTGGCCAGGCCGAAGACGCCTTTTGTGACCCGTTCCAGTTCGAAATAGGGGCGCGTCATTTCGTCGTCCACGCGGAAGCAGATGTTTTTCAGCTTCTCCGAATAGTAGCTCCAGTCCCACGGCATGAGATCGACCGGGCGGTTTTCGATCCCCGCCGCAAAGCCCCGCAGCGTGTGGTATTCGTTGACGGCCACCGGCCGGTATGCCTCCAGCAGTTGTTCCAGCAGGCGGTAAACGTTTTCGGGTTTCCCGGCCATTTTGTTTTTCAGTTCATATTCCGCATAATTCCGGTATCCCAGCAGCCGGGCGATTTCCAGGCGGATGCGGACGATGTTCCGGATATTCTCGCGGTTGTCGAAGGCGTCGCCGCCGTTCCCGATACGCTGGCGGGCACGGTAGAGCTGCTCGCGCAACGAACGGTTGTCGGCGTATTGCATAAAGGGGACGTAGCTCGGCTCGGAAAGCGTGAACAGCCAGCCCGTTTTCTCCCTCTCCCGGCCCCTCTGCAAGGCGGCTTCGCGGACGGATTCCGGCAGGCCGGCAAGGTCTTTTTCGTCGGTGAGGAGGAGTTCGTAGCGGTTTTTGTCCTTCAGCACGTTCTGCTCGAAGGTCAGCCGCAGCAGGCTCAGCTCCGTGCTCAACTGCCGGAAGCGTTCCTTCCCCTCCGGCGGGAGGGTGGCGCCGTTGTCTGCAAACTCGTCGTAGGTCTGTTGCAGCAGGCGGGCGTCTTCGACCGACAGGCTCAGGGAGGCTTTCCGGTCGTACACGGCTTTGACGCGGGCAAAGAGGGCTTCGTTCAGGAAGATGTTGTTGCGGCATTCGGACAGCCGGGGCGAAATTTCCTGCGAGAGGTTCATCATTTCGTCGTCCGCCTCGGCATTCAGGACGGCCATGAAAGCCGCCGTCACCCTGTGGAGCAGCTGTCCGCTACGTTCCAGCGCGACGACGGTATTTTCAAACGTCGGCGGCTTCGGATGGTTCGCAATGGCGGCCACTTCCTTTTCCAATTGCCGGATGCCTTCTTCCACGGCAGGGAGGTAATGTGCATGTTTGATTTTATCAAACGGGTACGTTTCGCGGGGTGTCCCGTAAGTTCTCCCCAGCAGCGGATTGGCTGCATGTGTCATGTTCATACTGAAAAAACTTAGTGTAAATAAAAAGGTAGCAAAGAGTTTCATATCATTTTTCTTAATTGGTGAATATCATTCCGCAAGGGTTCGGGCAGGAAGAAGCGGATGTCTTTTCCCTGCCCGAGGGCTTCGCGGATAAACGACGACGAGATTTCCAGCAGGGGCGCATCCACCCGGCGCACCTGCTCCAGACGGGCGGGAACCTCCGGGTCGTAGCCCCGGCGCGGATAGATGCGCAGGGGAAACTCGGCCAGCAGTTCCTGCACGTCTTTCCACTGCGTCATGTTTTCCCAGTTGTCCGCGCCCACAATCAGGTGGAACAGGCAGTCCGGAAAAGAAGCCCGGAGCGCCCTAAGCGTCCGGATGGTGTAGGAGGGTAGCGGGAGGGTGGACTCGAAATCGCTCACCCGGAACTTCGGGTATCCGGCGGCAGCTTTCTTCACCCATTCGACCCTCTGCCGGTAGTCCATCAGGGCGCCGGTTTCCTTCAGCGGGTTCTGCGGCGTGACGAGAAACCAGACCTCGTCCATGTCGCCGTATTCGCAAAGCCAGTTTGCCAGCGCCAGGTGCCCGATGTGAACCGGGTTGAACGAGCCTGAAAAGATGCCGACTTTTTTCATGCGTTCAGGAAGCGGCGGACGGTCAGGAGGACTTCCGCCTGGGCTTTCTTTATTTCGTCGTTGACGATGACCCGGTCGAACGACCCGGCAAAACCGATTTCGTAGGCGGCCTTTGCCAGCCGCTTTTCAATGATTTCGGGCAAATCGGTATTCCTGTGTTCCAGCCGCTCACGCAGCGCCCGGAGCGACGGGGGACGGACGAAAAGGGCCAATGCCTTTTCGCCGTACTGCTTCTTGATGTTCAGTCCGCCCACGACGTCCACATCGAATACCACGTGCCGTCCGGCCGTCCATATCCGTTCCACTTCCTCCCTCAGTGTGCCGTAAAACAGGCCGGGATAGACTTCTTCGTATTCAAGGAATTCACCGTTCCCGATTTTCGTTTTAAATTCCTCCGGCGTCAGGAACCGGTATTCCACGCCGTCCCGCTCCTTGCCGCGCGGCGCCCGGCTGGTGGCCGAAACAGAAAACCGCAGGGACGGCTCCTGCTCCAGCAGATACCTGATCAGGGTAGATTTCCCTGTGCCCGAAGGCGCCGAAAAGATGATCATTTTCCCGTCCATCTACAATTACAATACATTCAGCACCTGTTCCTTGATCTGTTCCAGTTCGTCTTTCATCTGCACGACCAGCTTCTGTATCCCGGCGTGATTGCTCTTGGAACCTAACGTGTTGATTTCGCGCCCTATTTCCTGGGCAATAAAACCGAGTTTCCGGCCCTGGCTGCGACCCTGGTTCAGGGTGTCGATGAAATACTTCAAATGATTGTCCAGCCGCGTCTTTTCCTCGTTCACGTCCAGTTTTTCGATGTAATAGATCAGTTCCTGCTCAAAACGGTTCCTGTCGTAATCCGCCTCACTGAGGTGTTTCAGGCTTTCCAGGATACGGCTTTTGATCTTTTCAATCCGTTCGCCTTCGTAGAGGTCCGTCTGCACGAGCAGGGCCGCAATGTTTGCTATTTTCTCCTCAAACAGTTTTTGCAGCATGGCGCCCTCCTGTTCCCGGAAGGCGATGAGTTGGCGGGTGGCCTCGACAAAAGCCTCGTGAACCGTGTTCCATTCCGATTCGTCCGGTTCGGCGACTTCGCTTTTGAGTGCGTCCGGCATCCGGAGCAGCGTCCGGAACCATTCGGACGGCTCCTGCAAATGCAGCCTGTCCGACAGGGCCTTTATCTGTTCATAATAACTTTCTACTACCGGGAAATTGATCCTGGCCGCCGTCTCCTTCCCGATGTTTTCGAGGTAGATAGAAAGTTCAATCTTGCCCCGTCCCAGCGCCTGCAACAGTTCGTTCCTAATCTCGATTTCCTTGTCCCTGTAAACGGCCGAAATCCGCGTGTTCAAGTCAAGCTGTTTACTGTTCAGCGATTTGATTTCCACTGTTACCTTTTTCGACGGAAGTTCGGCGGTAACCTTTCCGAATCCGGTCATAGACTGTATCATTTTCCTGAAATTTGCCGTAAAGGTACATGATTCCCACCAGGCCACAAGGGAGACAACGTTTTTTTCCGGGGCCGACGCATCCAAATTATACTGACTGCGGTATGGCTAATTAAATGAAGAAAGAAGAATGAATCATACGCCATATCCATTCTTCATTCTCCATTCCGTACAGGCTTCTCTCCGTCGGGGGACAGGAGTTTCCGGCTTCCGGAAATGGAAAAAGCGTACGGGATAGAACTCTCCACGAAGTGGAAATGAAAAAAACGCACGGGATAGCAATTTCCACGAAGTGGAAATGGAAAAAACGTGCGGGATAGAACTCTCCACGAAGTGGAAATGAAAAAAACGCACGGGATAGGAATTTCCACGAAGTGGAAATGAAAAAAACGTACGGGATAGGAATTTCCACGAAGTGGAAATGAAAAAAGCGTACGGGATAGGAATTTCCACGAAGTGGAAATGAAAAAAACATGTGATATAGAACTCTCCCCGTCGGGGAAATGGGAAAAATATATGATACGGCTTTCCCCCAAACTGAGGGAGTACTCCTGTAGGGAACCTCACCCCCCCAACGCTCCGCTGAAAAAGAAGAATTTGGTCCGCGAATGTACGCGCATGAGCGCGAATAATTTTATTCGCGGATATTCGCGTGCATTCGCGGACCATTTTTCTTTCTCTGCGTAGCGTTGGGGTTTTTTTGAGGTTCCCTAAAAAAAATACAGGGATGGAAAATCACTTTCCCATCCCTGCGTTACAGTAAAACAATAAAACAATTAAACACGTTAAAACGCTTATCCGTTTGCTTCCGCTGTTTCAGGCGCGGGCGTGGGCGTTTCCGTTTCTGCCGGCGTATCCGCGGCGGTAGCTGCTGCGGCTACCGCTGCTTCGGCGGCGGCTGCTGCCAGGGCGGCTTTCTTTTTGGCTACCGCTTCGGCTTTTGCCTTGTTGGAAGCTTTTTCTGCCTCCAAACGCGCTTTATTTGCTTCCCGGGCAGTCTCGCGATCTTTGTCCCTGACAGCCTGTAAAGACTGTTTCTTCGAGGTCAGCCATGCCTGGAATTTCTCCTCGGCGGCGGCTTCGTCAAATGCGCCTTTCTTTACGCCCTCCAGCAGGTGCTTTTTCAGGCACACGCCTTCGCGCGAGAGAATCGTACGCGCCGTGTCGGTCGGCTGTGCGCCCACCTGTAACCAATACAAGGCTCGCTCGAAATTCAAATCTATTGTAGCAGGATTAGTGTTCGGATTATATGAACCTATCCTTTCAATAAACTTTCCATCCCG
>JAISOP010000140.1 GCA_031275525.1 Tannerella sp. | reverse complement strand
ACATTTCCCGTAAAGTGGGTTTGGGGAACCTCTCAAAACTCCCACAATCAAAGAGAATTCAAAGATTCAAAAAAAAACGAGCCTTTTGAATGATTGAATTTTTGAATCTGCCTTTCTCTAAAAACTCCCAACGCTACGCTTCGCTCCGCAGAAAAAAAAGAAAAGGTCCGCGAATGCACGCGAATATCCGCGAATAAAATTATTCGCGTTCATTCGCGTTCATTCGCGTTCATTCGCGGACCAAGTTTTTTTTTCTCTGCGGAGCGTTGGGCGTTTTTAGAGGTTCCCTTAAGTAATTCATGTTACGCAGATACCTGAAAATTCCGTGGACTTTTGGTTCCTTCTTTTTTTGAGGCGCCATGAATTTGGCGTATCCCTTTGTCTTCCATTCCAATCAAAAGAATGAACAGGGAAGCCGCCTTCCCTAATGCAGAAATGGAGGCATTTCTAATGCAGAAATGGAGGCATTTCTAATGCAGAAATGGAGGCATTTCTAATGAGGGTCTGATACAGAGCGGTTTGAGAAAAAAAAGAGTCTCCGTTCCCGGTCATACTGACGCGTATCTTATACTGCTTAAAAAGAGATATATACGCCTTACTTGCATACTGACAACCCCCGGTCCGAGTGATGGATGAGAGCGACGTTTTCCGATCCTTCCATACGCTCTCATGCCTGACGGAACGCCTGACGGAGCGCCTTACAGAGCGATCTCGTTTCCCGAGATCAGGCCGTTGGTGATGGCATAGAACGTAAGGCCGGGGACGGTCTTGATGCCCAGTTTGGAGGTGATGTTTTTCCGGTGGGTCAGTACCGTATTCAGGCTGATGCACAGTTTGTCGGCGATTTCCTTGTTCATAAGCCCTACGACAATCAGTTGAAGCACCTCCCGTTCGCGTGCGGAGAGTTCCCGGCTGTTTTCCGGGAACGGCTGACCGGAGGGATGGTCGCCCTGCATCACCTGCCGTAGCTGCGCGATGATGGATTCCTGCGGCGCCAGAATCCGCAGGCAGGGCCGGGCGTTCGCGTCTGCCGCCGCTTCGCTCCCGTACAGGATACAAACAGTCTTGTTGCGCAGGGGAAGGAAAAAATCGGCGTGAGCGACCAAAAGTTCCGGCAGAATGAAATAGAGGTCGAACACCTCCTTTTCTGCCGAAGAGAAGGCTTCGAAGGAAGAAAAACGGGTGATTTCCACCGGCGAAAAGTAATCGGTCAGCAAACTTCGCAACCCGATGCTCTGAAGCGTGTCGGGCAGTATAATGACTATGTGTCGGGGCTTGGACATGGACGCTCAGGAGCCGTTACGCTCCATTCCGGCTACCATGGTTTGCAGGATGCGGTAGCGAATACGGTTATGTTGCTTGATGTCGCGGCTCAGTGTGATGAGGGAAAAAATCACCGCACAACAGAGATTTTCATCATATTCGCCCGTGAGATGCTTAATCATGATGTGCCGCAGGTCCGTCAACAGCGCTTCGATGGCGTCTTCACTTTCGTCTGCGCCGTCCACGGCAAGCGGGAGGATCGGCTCCTTGGTCTGCCGGGCGCTCAGGGCAAGGCAATAGGGAAACCATTCTTTTTCGTCCTTCTGGATGCGCTTCACCAATCCGTCCTTGAAGGAATCGAAGAACTTGCCTATCAGCACAAGCGAATGGTTGTCCGGATCGCTCATCGAGATGAACCGACGCAAGTGAAGCTCAATGTTCGGCAACTGGTGACGCTGGTAGTAATGATTCGTTTTGGTCAGATAGTCAATAATGAGCGAGATGTGAAATCCCTGCATTTTCTTTTCCGGGAAATAGTCTTCGTTCAGGAATGTGTTTATCATCGTCAGGAAAAAGTCCGTATCGAGATTTAATTTCCTGCAAATAGCCTCTACCGGCTCGTTGCCCAGACCCAGGTAGATGCCGAACCGGTGAATGACAGGAAGGAGCGAGGGGTATTCTTCTACCACCTCGCTCAACTGCATGTCGGGATATACTAACGACATAACCAAGCGATTAAATCCATCCCGCCCATCTTTTCAGGCCTGTTCCCACTGGTTACGAAGCAACTGTACGGCCGCCGTGACGGTGGCGGCACGGTCTTCGCTCTGGCAACCGCACTCGAAACTGACGTACTTGTCGTACCCAATCATTTTCAATCCCTTGAAACCGGCCACATAGTTGTCGGCCTCGCCGTCTTCGCCGGGCATCGAACGCCGTTTCCGGCTGGCCATGTGGACGTGTTGCAGGTACTTTCCGGCGGAAAGGAAGGCGCCCATGTCACAGGTTTCTTCCCGGGTCATGTGCCAGAAGTCACCCAGACAGGTGACGCCCGGATTGTTGATGTCGCGGCAGAGGGAGGCGGCGTCTGCGACTAAGCGCAGGTAGAAAGCCTCCCCGCGGTTCAGCGGTTCCAGGATGACGGTGGTGTTATGCTGTACGGCAAACGCACCCACCTTGTCAAGTTGTTCGCACAGGAAGTCGCGCGTCTCCTGCGTATGCGGTTTCACCGGCACCTGGCTGTTGAAGGCCGGCACCATAATGACGCCCGTCGAGCCTAACTCGCCGGCCGCTTCGATGATGGCATACATGGTGTCGAAAAATTCCTGCCTCACCTTTTCGTCTTCCGCCAGGATGAATCCCGAAAAACCGGCGCAGATGGCGCTCACCTTGATGTTGCGCCCACTCAGGGCTTCCTTAAGCTCTTTCACGCGGCCGGCCAGTCCCCGTCCGCCCGGTTCAAAGCCCGTGATGCCCAGGTTCTCCATGAAATCAAACTTCTCCTTCAGGTCAGCGCCCGGAGGCGTGCTTTCCTGGAAGGAGAGGTTCAGTTTCGCATCTTTGCCCTTGCAACAGGCGCTTTCGCTTGTTGCCTTACAACAGGCTGCCTTTTCCTTGCTTCCTCCGCAGGCGGACAAGGCGGCGCCGCCGGCTGTTGCGGCGGCTGCCTTTAAAAAGTTTCTCCTGTCCAGAGCCATGACTTAACGCGTTTGATTGCCTTGAGGCTGTCCCGGGATATGGATGAAATCCGGTAATTTGAATTCCTTGCCGGCGCCGTATCCGCTGGCTGCGACACTCATCTTTTGGTCGAGGCTGATATCCTGCGGATAAAGGTCTAACGGCGATGCCGTCATTTCGTCCCACGTGACCAACTTGCCGCTATAGGCCGATTCGCGTCCCATGATGGCGGCCATGTTGGCAACGGCTGTTTCGGATGCCTGCTCAATCACTTTCCCGCTACGGATATGGTTAATCCAGTTCACATGTTCCAGCGTGTACGGGTCGGTTTGTTTGAAGTTGGCCCTTTCCGCCTCTTCGTCATACTTCCAAATCACATTCCCTTTCAGGTCTTTGATCACATGCCCGCTGGTGGTTGACCAGGAACCTTTCGTTCCCTGGAGAAATTCGCTCACCGTTCCGCCTGTTTCGTGTATCTGGCGGCACATGCTGTGTACATGGATACCGTTTTCCATTTCAAAGTCGATGCTGAAATTGTCGAACTGGTTGCCGGTAACGCGGCGTTGACGCGAACCGAAGCCCAGGGCGGTTTTCGGTTTCAGGCCGGTAAACCAGGTCAATACGTCCAGGTTGTGTACGTGCTGCTCCACAATGTGGTCGCCGGACAGCCAAATCCAGTTCACCCAGTCGCGGATCATCCATTCGCCGTCCGACCACCCGGGCTGACGGTCTTTGTACCACAGCATACCGCCATTCCACCAGACCGTACCGCCGGTGATTTCGCCGATGGCTCCGTTCATAATCTGCTGGTAGGACTCCACATAGCAGCGCTGGTGATGGCGTTGCGTGCCGGTTACGACACACAGGTTCTTTGCAGCTGCCTGCTTGGCGGTGGCCACGAGGGAACGATAGCCGGCGGCATCGACACAAAGCGGCTTTTCGAGGAAGGAATGTTTTCCCTGTTCGGTCGCATACTTGAAATGAATCGGGCGGAAGACGGGCGGCGTAGCCACCAGGACGACATCCACGCCGCTGTCAATTACCTGCTTGTAGGCATCCAGTCCGGTGAAACGCTTGTCTTCCGGGATGTCGATGTTTTTCTCGCTTTTCAACTTGCCGGCCAAATCATCGACCCGGTCTTTGAAGGTGTCGCCCAAGGCCGTAATGGTAAGCCCGTTGGCGGCGGCCAAAAAGTTGAACGCCGCGCCGGAACCGCGTCCGCCGCAACCGATCACACCGGCTTTCAGTTCCTTGCCGTCTGCCGCAAAATCTACCAGATCGGGTACGTAATACGTTCCCGGTTCTTTCAGCGGTTTAGCCGCGTCACAACTGCTTCCGCCACCACAGCAGGAACTCAGCATAGCTGCACTTCCGCTTCCGACGACTCCACCTACTGCTCCCGCTACTGCGGAGCGTTTCAAAAAAGATCTTCTACTGATACTGTTTTCTTTCTTCATGATTCACTTGAATTTAAATTTGAATATTCATCTATATTTATTTGGTGATTAATTCACCCGGTTCGCAAACAATCCGGAAACCGATGCCGCGAATGTCGGAATACCACCAGATACTTTTGGGCTGTTGCGGGTCGGTTTTCAGCCAGGCGGCGTGATGGCTGCAATCACGGGCGGCAGCGCGGACGTCGGCGGCGTCGGCGGTGTAGTTGCCGCCGCGTACGACCCATTCTTCGCCTTCCGTCACCAGCGGGTCTGTCACCATCTCACCGCTCTTGGCGTAGGCCTGGGGGTCGTATTTATCGGCACAGTATTCCATCACGTTCCCCAGCATATTCTTTAACCCGAATGGGTTGGGCTTCACGAGGATCGGTTCCTGCGTTTTATTCCGGCTGTTCGCGGTGTAGATAACGTAGGCGCTGATGCTGTCGGTTTTGGCGGCAAAGAACTTGCGCCAAAATCCCCGCTCGGAGAAGTCTTTCGGATTTCCGGGGAAGAAGTAGGGCGTTTCCGTGCCGCCGCGCGCGGCGTATTCCCATTCGGCTTCGATGGGCAGGCGGTATTTTTTGCCTGTTTTCTTCGACAGCCACTGGCAGAACGTCTCGGCGGCATAGTGGGTCATCGTGATGGCCGGGCGGTCGCCGAAGCCCCAGCCCTGGTCGGGGAGTCCGAAGGGGGGCGTGGGGCCGGAAATCGCATCGACGTCCGGGTTGCTGTTGTTGGCATACACTTTTTCGGGCGGTGTGCGGCCTTCGCTCGCCGTATGGCCGTAGAAGGCCCAGAACTGTTCCCAGGTGGTTTCCACTTCGGCCATGAAGAAGGGGCTGAGGGTGACCGTCCGCACGGGCGCTTCGTCGTCGCGGTGGAAGGGTTCTTTCTTCGTGCTGCCCATCCGGAACGTGCCGCCCGGAATGGCAACCATCTGGAACGAAACGGAGGTGCCCGGTATCTGTTCGACGTAATCGGCAAACGCTGTCACGGCTGTCGCTTCGCTGAAGACCGGTTTGGCGGCGCCCGAAGTGACTGCTCCCGCGCCGGGGATGCCCGTCATTTTGCCATGCGTGTAGTTCGGATTATTGTGTCCGGCGTCCAGATGGCAACTGATGCATTGCAGGTCCAGTTTCTTCTCGTTTTCTTCGTAATAGAGGTGGGCGGTGATGCCGTCGTCCGTAACGCCTCGCGGGAAAAGGTTCCTGTGACATTCTTTGCACGATTCGTTGGGGATGTACTTTACCGCGTGTTCCAGTTCGGATTTCAATTCCCAGTTGAAATCGGCGCTGTCCTTCGTCAGGTACGACCACACATCCTTGATGCCCAGGCGGGCTTTGGCCATGTAATGGTTGACCGTCTGATGTTTGGGCGGCAGATGGCAGTCCACGCAATGAACGGTCACGCCGCTCCCGTTATTGACGTGCGAAGACAGTTTCCAACTGGCTTCGACGTGGGGGTGGACATGACAAATCATACACGATTCGTCGGTGGAATAATAAACGGATAACTGGTAGAACGAGATAAAGCATATTATGCCAAGCAGGAAACCTGCCAAAAAAAAGATTCCTTTCCTTTTCTTCTTCGGATGAGAGTTATACGGACTGTGTGACATTCTATCAAATACTATTTTTTTAATTCGGTCGTAAAAGTAATGTTTTTTCCTTACACAGGAAGCATTTACGCTACAAGTTTTTCAATATGCTATTGTTAGTGTTATTGTTTCCCTGCACTTAGGAGTGGCAAAGCCATGGTTTTTAGAGAACAAACAGTCAATAAAAAAAACAAAAATGCTGTTTCTTCCCTTCTCCGGCGAAAACCGGCCGCGTGAAGGCCTATTTTTGAACGCTCTGCTATGATATACGAAAACATATAATGAATAATTAATTTAGCGGCGAAAGTACGCATATAATCTGAGGTAGCCACCATAAAAAAATATGTTCTAAAACATGTTTTTCGTAACGCTATGGGATAAAGGTGTTGTATATGATGTGCATGACCGATTCTGTGCAGTTCGGTTCCACCGAGGCCTAAAAGGCCTAAAAGACTTAAAAACTTCGCTCCATTCCCTGAATGCACAAAACCATGCCGCGTGCAGTATGTTTGTCAAAGTATCATTTTCTCAATCGGAATCACCAAAATTCCCTCTGCACCCAAGTTTTTCAGTTGGCCGATGATTTCCCAGAAATGTTTCTCCGTAATCACGGACTGCACCGACACCCAACCTTCGTCGGCTAACGGCGTGACGGTCGGGCTTTTCATGCCGGGCAACAGTTTCGTGATCTCCGCCAGTTGCGCCCTGGGTGCGTTCAGCAGTACGTATTTCCTGCCCGCGGCTTCCTGTACGGAGGCAAAACGAAACAGCATCTTGTCCAACACCTCCCGTTTTTCGGCCGGCAATGATTTGTTTGCAATCAGCAGCGCTTCGCTTTTCATCACAATCTCGACTTCTCTCAACCGGTTGCTGACGAGCGTGCTGCCCGAACTGACGATGTCGAAAATCGCATCCGCCAGTCCGATACCCGGCGCTATCTCGACCGAACCGGAAATCTCATGCAAAGCGGCATGGATTCCTTTTTCATTCAGAAAACGCTTCAGAATCACCGGATAGGAGGTTGCTATGGTTTTTCCTTCGAACCACTGCAAGCCTTCGTATGCGGCATCTTTCGGAACGGCAAGCGAGAGTCGGCATTTACTGAATCCTAATCGTTTAACCAGTTCCGCTTCCTGCCCTTTCTCTACATATTCGTTTTCGCCCACAATGCCGGCATCTGCCACACCGTTGGCGACCGACTGCGGGATGTCGTCGTCGCGCAGAAACAGCGCCTCGACCGGGAAATCCACGGCAGACAGCAGCAACGTACGTTTGGCCTTGCTCAGCCGGATACCCGATTCTTCAAGCAATGCCATGGTCTCGTCATACAGACGCCCTTTGGATTGTATCGCTATTCGTAGCATATTCATTTTCTTTTTAATAAGACCTTGCAAACAGGACATGTTGCAGCGACGGCCGACCGGTCACCATACACCGACCCGCCGTCCGGTCGCCTTCCAGCGGGATGCAGCGGATGGTCGCTTTGGTTTCATTTTTGACGCGTTCTTCCGTTTCCGCCGTGCCGTCCCAGTGCGCCATAATGAAATAGCCTTCTTCGATGCGGGTCTTGAATTCGTCGTAGGTGTCCACCGTAACCGTGCGGGCTTTGCGCAGGTTGAACGCCTTTTGGAAGATATTTTGCTGTATTTCGTCGAGCAGTTTCCGGATGTACGCTTCAATGCCGTCGCACGTAACCGTTTCCTTTTCAAGCGTGTCACGACGCATCACTTCAACCGTGTTGTTCTCGAGGTCGCGACCGCCCATCGCCAGACGGACGGGAACGCCTTTCAGTTCGTATTCGGCGAATTTCCAGCCGGGTTTTCGGTTGTCGGCGTCGTCGTATTTTACGGTGATGCCCAACGCCTTCAGGTTTCCGGCGATGGCGGCGACTTTCTCGCTGATTTGCGCCAGTTGTTCTCCGGAACGGTATATCGGAATGATCACCACCTGCACCGGCGCAAGTACCGGCGGAAGTACCAGCCCGTTATCATCGGAATGCGCCATGATAAGCGCCCCGATCAGGCGGGTGGAAACGCCCCACGACGTTGCCCAGGCATAATCCGTTTTACCTTCCCGGTCGATGAACGTTACGTCGAACGCTTTGCCGAAGTTTTGTCCGAGGAAATGCGATGTACCCGCCTGTAGCGCCTTGCCGTCCTGCATCATGGCTTCGATGCAATACGTTTCCAACGCGCCGGCGAACCGCTCGCTTGCCGTCTTGACGCCCCGGACGACGGGCAAGGCCATGTATTTTTCCGCAAAGGTGGCATATACGTTCAGCATGTTGACCGTTTCCTCTTCGGCTTCGGCACGTGTGGCATGGGCGGTATGCCCTTCCTGCCAGAGAAATTCGGCCGTCCGCAGGAAGAGCCGCGTCCGCATCTCCCAGCGCATCACGTTGGCCCACTGGTTGACCAGAACCGGCAGGTCGCGGTAGGAGTGAATCCAGTTGCGGTAGGTGTTCCAGATGATGGTTTCGGAGGTCGGACGGATGATGAGTTCCTCTTCCAGTTTGGCGGCCGGATCAACGACCACACCGCTGCCGTCCGCCGCATTTTTCAGCCGGTAATGGGTCACCACGGCGCACTCCTTCGCAAAGCCTTCCACATGGTCGGCCTCGCGGCTCAGAAACGACTTGGGAATCAGCAGCGGAAAGTACGCGTTTTGGTGACCGGTTTCCTTGAACATGTCGTCCAGCACGCGCTGCATCTTTTCCCAGATAGCGTATCCGTAGGGTTTGATGACCATGCATCCGCGTACGGCCGAATTTTCCGCCAGGTCTGCCTTTATCACCAAATCTTGATACCATTGCGAATAGTTTTCGCCTCTCGGCGTTAGCTCTTTCAGTTCTTTTGCCATATATTTGATTCAATAATTCAAAGATTCAATCATTCAAAGATTTCAGTATTGCTCTTTTTCGTTGGGGAAGTTCCGGTTTTTTACGTCTTCGATGTATGCCTGTACAGCTTCTGTAATCACTGTGTTCAGGTCGGCATAGCGCCGCAGGAAGCGGGGCGAAAACTCCCGGCTGATGCCCAGCATGTCGTGCATCACGAGTACCTGCCCGTCGGCATACTTCCCTGCGCCGATGCTGATGGTTGGGATGGCCAGTTCTTCGGAAACCTGCTTCGTCAGCAGGGCGGGAATCTTTTCCAGCACGATGCCGAAACAGCCCAGTTCCTCGAGCAGGTGCGCGTCTTCAATCAGTTTTTTTGCTTCGACTTCCCCGCGGGCACGCACGGCGTAGGTGCCGAATTTATTGATGGACTGCGGCGTAAGTCCCAGGTGCCCCATGATGGGGATACCGGCGCACAGGACGCGTTCGATGGACTCACGTATTTCCGTGCCCCCCTCCATCTTGATGCAGTCGGCGTGCGTCTCCTTCATCACGCGGATGGCCGAACTGAGCGCCTCCTTTGAATTGCCCTGGTAGGTGCCGAACGGCAGGTCCACAACGACGAGCGCACGCCTGACGGCCTTCACGACCGATTTACCGTGGTAAATCATCTGGTCGAGCGTAATGGGGAGCGTGGTCACGTTTCCGGCCATCACGTTCGACGCCGAATCGCCGACCAGGATCACGTCCATACCCGCACGGTCAATGATTTTAGCCATCGAATAGTCGTAGGCTGTGAGCATGGAAATCTTCTCACCGCGCTGTTTCATCTCTATCAGCCGGTGCGTCGTCACTTTCCGGGATGTATCATCGGATGTTATTGCAACTGACATAAATATCGTTTTTTTAATTTTTCGCCGCAAATGTACATGAAAAAGTTCGCCGGGCAGTCTTTTTTGCGGAAAATCATTTCCGGTCATCTCCTAAAGCAATCCCAGGCTAACGGCCATAATTCCCATTCCCACGACTAACCCGTAGATGGCGATGTGATGTTCGCCGTATTCGTGGGCGGCGGGCAGCAGTTCGTCCAGCGAGATGAAAACCATGATGCCGGCTACGGCTGCAAAAACACAACCCATCAGCGCCGGCGACATGAACTGCATCAGGAAAAGGTAGGCGATCACCGCGCCGACAGGCTCGACTATGCCCGAAAAGAAAGAAAACCAAAACGCCTTTTTCCGGTTGCCGGTCGCATAAAATACCGGCACGGACACGGCGATTCCTTCCGGGATGTTGTGTATGGCGATGGCTACCGCAATGGCAACGCCCAGCGCCGGATTCTCCAGCGCCGCCATGAAAGTGGCTACGCCTTCCGGAAAATTGTGAATGGCAATGGCCAGCGAGGTCATCATACCCATCCGCATCAGTTTCTCCTCTTTCGACGGCGAAACCTGCATGTTCTCCAGCGACCTCGCCTCGTGCGGGTTCTCGAACGAAGGCACCAGCTGGTCGATGATGGCGATTAACAGAATCCCGGCGAAAAAACAGGCGACGGCGATCCACAATCCCGGCTTTGGGCCGGCCACTTCGATCAGCGTCCGCTGTGCCTCGGCCAGTAGTTCCACAAAGGAGACGTAGATCATCACCCCGGCCGAGAGTCCAAGAGAAAAGGAAAGCAACCGCCGGTTGGTGCGACTGGATAACAAAGCGATCAAACTGCCGATGACCGTTGCCAGCCCGGCAAACAGAGTCAGTAAAAAGGGTATCCAGATATTTTGTTCCATAGCCGTCAAGATTCAGTTTTTACATACCTTGCGAGAAGCAGTCATCCACAGGATGCAAAGCCCCGGTAGCCCGGCGAGCCGGTTGGTACATTGCAGGCCGAAGGTTGCGGACATCCACCCTGTCGGCGGCGTGGAAAAACACACTCCCTGCACTCCCTGCACTCCCTGCGTAAGGAAGAAAGACCCTCCTCCCGGGCGGACAGGTTCCTTCGGATAAGTGAAATGGCGAATTTGCATATCTCTCTTCATTTGGATTCAGGGTACAAAGTAACCTGTTTTTTTATGATCGCCAACCCTCCAACGAAACTTTTCTCGTCCTTGTTGGGTCGCGCTCGTAGGGGCGTATCGCATACGCCCTCATTATCCAATAAGAGGCTGTCTCCAATTCCTCCTGGCGTGGCGCCCGTTTTTGCGGGCCGGACCCGCAATCGTTCAAAAACAAGGCGGATTCAAAGATTCAATTATTCAATTATTCAAAAATTCAATTATTCAAAAGGCTCGTTTTTTTTGAATGTTTGAATCTTTGAATAATTGAATCTTTGAATTTTGGAATCCGCCTTGTTTTTTGGGGAACTTTATTTTATGCTTAATTTTGCGTCCTGATTGACAGCAATAATTAATAATGAATTACGTGATTCACGCGCCCACCCGGTTAAAGGTGGCCATTACACTGCCTGCGTCCAAGAGCATCAGTAACCGGGCGCTTATCCTCCATGCGCTGAGTCCGCATCCGCAGGAAATCCGGAATCTCTCGGACTGCGACGATACGGAAGTGATGCTGCGCGCCCTGCGCCCGGGGACGACCGACATCGACGTGGGGGCGGCCGGTACGGCGATGCGTTTCCTGACGGCTTACCTGGCCGGGAAAGCCGGCACGTGGACGCTCACCGGCACGGAACGGATGAAAAAACGTCCTGTCCAAATCCTGGCGGATGCCCTCCTTTCGCTGGGAGCCAAGATTACTTTTCCGGAGAAGGAAGGTTTTCCGCCGCTGCGCATCGAAGGACGTCCCCTGCCGGGCGGCGAGGTGACGCTGGACGGGGGCGTCAGTTCGCAATACATATCCGCTTTGCTGATGGTTGCGCCGGGGATGAAGAACGGGTTGCGGCTGCACCTGACCGGCGAGGTGGTGTCCAGGCCCTATCTCCGGTTGACGGCCGAGTTGATGAAACGGTTTGGCGTGAGGGTGGAGGAAAGCGGACGGACCTGGACGGTCGCGCCGCAGTCCTATACGGCTGTGCCTTTTGCGGTGGAAGCGGACTGGAGCGCGGCCTCGTACTGGTACGAGATGGCGGCGCTGGCCGGGCAAGCGGAAATCACGCTGGCCGGCCTGTCCCGCGACAGCTTGCAGGGCGATGCGGCCATCGTTCCGCTGTTTGAACGGCTGGGCGTGGAAACGCACTTCCTGCCGGACGGCGTAGCGCTGAAAGGCACGGGGCTTTCTTCCTGCAACAGGCTGGAACTTGATTTAACGGATATGCCCGATATGGCGCAAACGCTGGCGGCAACGTGTGCGGCGCGGGGCATCCCGTTTCGCTTCAGCGGGTTGCAGAGCCTGAAAATCAAGGAGACCGACCGCCTGGCGGCGCTTTGCACGGAATTGCGCAAATTCGGCTGCCGGCTGACCGAACAGGAGGGCCGGATACTGGCATGGAACGGCGAACGGTGCACGGCGGAAGAGGCGCCGGTCATACATACCTATGAAGACCACCGGATGGCGATGGCGTTGGCTCCGCTGGCGCTGGTCTGCCGGGAAGGAATCCGGGTAAACCGTCCGGGAGTGGTGTCGAAAAGTTACCCGCATTTCTGGGACGACCTGCGAGGCGCCGGTTTTTCGGTCACGGTCGAACCGGCGGAAACCAACAAGGGTTGAATCATGGGATACATGGTATGTGGTTTGCTCGTGCTGGGGCTTTTTGCCGCGGTGATGACTCTCCTGGAAGACCGGAAACGGAAACGGCGTCCGGGGACGGAGCGTAGAGCGGCGGCGCCGGCAAGCGGCGTGGCGGCCGGCTGTTGCGGGCAGCACGCGGTTTGCGAGCGTAACCTCCTGCCGGCGACCGCCGGGGAAAGCCTTGAATATTACGATGACGAGGAACTGGACGCCTGGCGCGGGATGCCTTCCGACGCTTATCCGGAGCAGGCGGAAGAGGCTTTCCGGGAGGTGCTCTATACATTGAGGGAGAACGAGGTGGCCGCCTGGTTGCGCAGCCTGCAACGGCGAGGCGTCCATTTACCGGACGCACTGAAGGATGAAGCCTTCCTGATTGTCGGGGAACAGCGGGTTCAATAATTGATAAAAAAACAGACGATGGAGATTTTACAGTACACTTTTTTCCGCCATGCGTTGTGGAGCAGCCTGCTGCTGTCGGTGGCTTGCGGCATGGTGGGCACCTACATCGTGTCGCGGCGGCTGGTGTTTATCAGCGGCGGCATCACACATGCCTCGTTTGGCGGCCTGGGCATCGGGTTTTATTTGGGGATTAATCCTTTTCTGGGAGCGCTGGGCTTTGCTGTGCTGTCGGCGTTCGGGGTGGAATGGGCGAGCAAGTCCTACCGTGTGCGCGAAGACTCGGCCATTGCTGCCGTCTGGTCGTTGGGGATGGCCATCGGGATGGTCTTCATGGTGCTTACGCCCGGCTATGCGCCCAACCTGTCGTCCTACCTGTTCGGCAATATCCTGACCGTCTCGACCGCCGACATTCTCTGGACGGCTGCCTTTGTGACGGTTTTGAGCATTGTCTTTACCTTGATGTATCGCGAAATTGTTTATTCGGCGTTCGACCGTGATTTTGCCATCACCCAGGGCATCCCCGTCAAAGCCATCGAATACCTGATGACCGTCTGCATGGCGGTCACCATTGTACTGTCCACCCGCCTGGTGGGAATCATGCTGCTGATGAGTATGCTGACGGTGCCGCAAATGACCGTCAACCTGTTTACGGCGGATTTCAGGCGAATCATCTTCGGCAGTATGTTACTCTGTTTTTGTGCCTGTATCACGGGGCTGGTCCTGTCCTATCATCTCCGGATTCCCTCCGGCACCTTTATTCTCATTGTCCTGATTCTGTTTTTCCTGTTGGCAAAGGGAGCGCTACTCCTACACAGGAGGAGGAAGAAAGGAGAATGAATCCTGCGCCACATTCATTCAAGCTTCGTTTTCCCCAGACTTCGGCCCGGTATCCCCTTTCACAAGTTTTCCGCTGAGAAAAGAGAAAGGTCTGCGAATGCACGCGAATATCCGCGAATCATTTATTCGTATTCCTTCGCGTGCATTCGCGGACAGCTTTCGAGTTTTCCGGGATATTTCCCGGAAACTTCGGATGGGTATCCGGAAATTCCGGATCGTATCCCAAAACTTCGTACCGGTATCCGGAAACTCCGGATTGGTATCCCAAAACTTCGTACCGGTATCCGGAAATTCCGGATCGGTATCCCAAAACTTCGTACCGGTATCCGGAAATTCCGGATCGGTATCCCAAAACTTCGTACCGGTATCCGGAAATTCCGGATCGGTATCCGGATACTTCGGTTGGGTATCCGGAAACTTCGTA
>JAISOP010000025.1 GCA_031275525.1 Tannerella sp. | reverse complement strand
CGCAAGGAGAAGGCGGAAGCCGTGAGTAAGGCGGTGCGCAATTTTGTGAATGCGTTTCTGCGCTATAACGAGAACGTGACCGACGAAGACCGCGTGAATCTGGGAATCACCGTTCCCGACACCACGCCTACCACGCCGCGCGAACCTGAAACCATGCCCGTGGTGACGCTCATCGACTCGTCCGTCATCATGCGTCTCACGCTGCACTACAAGGACAGTATGAGCATGAGCCGGGCGAAACCTCACGGCGTACACGGGATCGAAATCCGCTGGGCCATACTCGACGGGGCGCCCGTGACAACGGCCGACCTGGTGAACTCCGAGTTCGGCACACGGGCCTCGCATACCTTTATTTTTGAAGAAAACCAGCGCGGTAAAACCGTTTGGTTCCGCCTGCGCTGGGAGAACAACCGCGGACAGAAGGGTCCGTGGAGCGAACTCTATTCGGCCATTATACCGTAAGGGAGACGGGCCGTAAGGGACGAAAGATGAGGAATTGGGGAAGTAGCATGGCGGAAGGGAGTCGCCGAAGGACGCGAAGTCGGATTGCCCGGCCGGCGGCGGCTGCCGACCGCTTACTGCTTCCGGATCATTTTAAAACCGAGCGTTTAAGATTGCATGGTTTCCGCCTGTGGCGGAAACGGAGAGATGTTGAACGCGGTAAGAAGGAAGGTCGGAAAATACCCGGTACTGTTTTCCGGTCGGACGAACTTAACAAAGTACCGATTCGAATATTATTTAAACATGAAAAAGTATGAAAAAGAAATTGACGAACGGCATGAAAGATGCCAAATTTGAATGGATGAAAAGAGGGATGATCCTGTCCGTACTCCTCTTTGTGATGGGGACGGGCATGGTGTTCGCCGCCGACGGCTACCCGCCGGAAGCGAACGAACCGGAACAGAGTAGCGCCCGGATCAGAGGTACGGTCGTGGACGAGGCGGGCGAACCGGTGGTGGGCGCCAATGTGGTGGTGAAGGGCCGGGCCGGAGTGGGCACGGTGACGGACCAGGAGGGGCGGTTCTCGCTCCAGGTGGCCGCCGATACCGACCTGGAAATCTCCTTTATCGGCTACCTGACGCAGACGGTGAAAGCGGCCGACAATATGACCGTTACGCTGGCGGAAGATGCCCTGGCGCTGGACGAAGTGGTGGTCACCGCGTTGGGGATCACGCGCGAGGCTAAGGCGCTGGGCTATGCCGTGACCACGATCTCGGCCAAGGAACTGACCAAGGTGGGATCGCCCAACGTGGCCACCGCCCTGTACGGTAAGGCTTCGGGCGTGCGTATCCAGAACACGCAGGGCGGCTCGGCGGGCGGCGTGTCGATTGCCGTGCGCGGACTGTCGTCGTTCAACGGCAACACGCAGCCCCTGATCGTGATGAACGGGGTGCCGATCCGTAACGGAAATGCGAACAATAGCAGTAACGCGGAAAGCTCGAACCTGTCCGACCGCGACTTTGCGTCGATCGGCGCCGGCGATCGCATCCGCTCCAACGGTATCGTGGACATCAATCCCGAAGACATCGAGAGCCTGACCATCCTGAAGGGCGCCGCGGCTACGGCGTTGTATGGTTCGGAAGCGGCCAACGGCGCCATCATCATCACCAGCAAGCGGTCAACCGCCAAAGGGGTAACGGTGGACGTGAACGCTTCGTTCCAGGTGAACCAGATTGCCAATGTGCCCAAGACGCAGAGCACGTATGGCCCGGGCGAGACGTTTAACAACTGGGACGACAACTTTAAGGAGGGTTTCCGAACCGACGCCGTCACGGGCAAACAGTACCCCAATTACAACAGCCGTTTCAGCTGGGGGCCGGCCTACGACGGTCGCGAAGTGCTGTATATCGACGGCGCCACGCGCGCCTATTCGCCCTATTCGTCCGAGCCGTGGAAAGACCTCTTCCGCGACGGTTCGACACAGGTCTATAATGTGGCGATTAACCAGGGCGGCGACAAGTCGAACACGCGCTTCTCCTACACCTATGCCGGCGAAGTGCCCAACGCCCTGTCGGGTTCCTACAACAAGCACAATTTTAACATGGTGGGTACCCTGAAATTCAACGACCGCCTGTCGGTGGACTATACCGGCAATTATATTGTCCAGAACTTCAAAAACCGTTCGCAGGCCTCCGTGGGCGTGTACGGTTCGTGGTCGGACGCCTTCGGGTCGTTTGTGGACATCCCGCTGATAAGGAGTATGTACAAAACGGCGGACGGATACCTGAATGCCGTGGGCGGCAACGGATGGACGCCGGCGGAGTATGCGACGATCGACGCCGTGAACGGCGACCAGTTTGTCAACGGCGTACGCTCCAAATTGCTCTGGAACATTTTTGAGAACCAGAGCGAGGAAGTGGAACGCCGCCTGATCGCCAGCGTTGTGCCGTCGTGGAAGGCTACCGACTGGCTGACGGTGAAAGCCCGCATCGCGACCGACTACACCGGTACGGAACAGGAGGAGCGCAACCGCTCGCAGTATCCGGCCACGGCACGCCCGAATCCGAACGACAATGTGACCGGCGCCTATACCACCCTGCAAAAGTCCTACCAGATCATCTACGGGGACGTGATGCTGCTGTTCGACAAAAAACTGACCGACGAGATTCAGCTGAATGCCAACCTCGGATGGCAGGGGCGGACGGAGAAGATGAACGCCGTGTTTGTGGGCACCAACGGCGGTCTGGCGATCGACAATGTGTTCCAGATCACCAACGGCAAAAGGGGTACCATCTCGCCCGACGCCAATACGAACCGCAAGATGGAACTGCTGAAAACGGCCTTCGTGGGGACGGTCGGCGTATCCTATGGCGGCTATGCCTTCCTGGACCTGACCGGGCGTCAGGAGAAATCCTCCACCCTGCCCAAGGGCAACCGCGACTATTTCTATCCCTCGGCCAGCGCCAGCTTCCTCTTTAGCGAAGCCTTCGACATGCCTGTGTGGAACGACTTCGGCAAGGTGCGCCTCTCGTACGGTATCGTCGGTAACGCACCCGAAGCCTACGCGGCCAGTATGGCCTACGTCGCCAAGTCCGACCCGGGCGGATTTATTTACAACCAGATTCCCTCCAACCTGGGAAATACGAACCTGAAGCCGGAAACGACCCGGGAGTTTGAAGTCGGACTGGAGGGCAAGTTCCTCAAAAACCGCCTGGGGCTGGAAGTGTCCTACTATTCGCGCGAGATTTCCGACATGCTCTTCCAGGTGCCCCTGGCGCCCTCGAGCGGCAGCAACGACGTATGGACCAACTCGGGCACGATGACCAATTCGGGCGTCGAGGCCACCGTGTATGGCACGCCTGTCCAGACCCGTGATTTTGCATGGGAACTGCGTACCAACATCGGGTTCAACAAAAACAAGATCGACGACCTGGCTGCAGGCGTGCTCTATATCCAGCACGGCGGACTGGAAGGTAACATCGGCTACACCCGCTCGTATGTGGGCAGCGCGATGGGCGACTATGTGTCCAGCAAATATATAACGGTGCAAAACGACGACCCGAGCGCGCCTTACTACGACGCAAGCGGGCAGTATGTAGGCCGGAGGGTGGTGAATGCGGAGGGTAACTACCTGATGTCTTCCACGCTGGAAACGGTCGGCAATGCGCTGCCCAAAGTCGTGGGCGGCCTCGGCACCTCGCTGAGCTACAAAAACCTGTCGCTCGACATCATGACCGACTTCCGCTGGGGCGGCCATGTATTCAACCGGATGTATTACCTGACGATGAATACGGGTATCAGTACCGACACCGAAAACCGTGAAGGCGAAGGCTTTTACGACTACACCAGCAGCCGGGGCGTTACACGGAAAATCGGTATCATCCTGGACGGCGTAGTGGCCGACGGCAACGGCGGGTTCACCGAAAACAAGGAAATCATCCCCTACGACACTTACACCATGTCGGCCTTCGGGATCGGGAACTACGGCGCCGTGAACCAGACCGCCTCCAACGCGCTCTTTGAAAACAACTGGTGGAAAGTGCGTGAAATCGCCCTGTCTTATTCTTTCCCGAAATCGCTCCTTCCGCAGAAGGTGTTCCAGAACCTGACCCTGTCGGTCTTCGGGCGCAACTTGTTCTACCTCTACAAATCGATCCCGCACTACGACCCCGAAACCTCCAACGGCACCGACTGGAAAAGCCAGCTGGTCATCGGTTCTTCGGCGGCGCCCAACCGGTCGTTCGGCCTCTCGTTGCGGGCTACTTTCTAATCTCCGAATGTTAAATATTATCACAAGAATGAATATGAAAAATATCGTTTCAAAAATCATGCTGCTGGCCTTTGTGCTTACCCTGTCCAACAGTTGCAGCGAATCGTCGTATGACGATAAATTCCTCGACCCCAGCAAATCCACTACGGTTGATTTCGGGAACCTGGCGGTGGGCACCAACCTCTATTCCCGCGAATGGGCCATGAGTACCTACGGACGGTTCTTCGGCTGGGAGTCGCAAGTGCTCATGAAGCAGGCCAATACCGTAGGCATCACGCTCGATCCCGCCGTCTTTTATGCGCTGGAGGGCTATACCGACGGGATGCCGCCGCTGGGCGAGCTGTCCAAGATGATCGCTTCCTATAAATTCATGGAATCGCTTTACGCCGATATGGATGAGAGCGAAAAAAACGCCAACAAGGTCTATCTCCTGGCCGCCGAAACGCAGCTGTATGCCTTCACGGTGTATATCGTCAGCATTTTCGGCGACATCCCCTTCGACGAAGTGGGACAGGTGAGCGTGACCGGCGACGTGTCGCTGGCCCACCCGCATTACCAGGACGACCAGGAGATCATCTCCACCATCCTGGACCGGCTGGGCGTGATGAACGGCGAATGGGCGGCCATTACAACGACGCCCGGATCCTTCAGCCAGCAGGATTTCATCAACAAGGGTGACCTCGACAAATGGCGCCGCTACAACAACTCCATCCGCCTGAAAACCGCCCTGCTGGTGTCCACGCAAGGCCCGCTGGCTTCGAAAGGACAGGGAGTGATCGGCGAAATCCTGAACAACTCCTCCGCCAATCCCATCATTGAAACCGCGGCGCACAACGTCGTGATGGCGCAGGTGAACATATCGGGTTCGGCGCTGGACATCAACGGCGGTTCGGGTTTCGACTGGACCAACCAGCGGATTGCCGCCACCGAAATCATCAAACGGATGCAGGTGACCGGCGACGGCGGCGTATGGTCGGGCGAAGGCCTGTTGACGGACGGAACGCCTGTGACCGGCCAGACCACCGACGACCCGCGCCTGCCGATCATGTTCTGCCTGGCCACTGTGAACGGCGAATTTGCCGTCCTGACCAAAGAAGAGGAAGCAGTAGATCCGGAGACTCCTAAAAACGGAAAGGCGGTTCCTACGGTATTCCGCGGCTCCTGTGCCGCCATGGACCCGGATTTATGGGCGGAATTTCTCTATCCGAGCGCCAACCGGGCCTATTTTTCGTATATCCGCGTCAACGGTTTCTTCAAAGATAATCGTAACTGGGATAACCCGATCATCACCTCTGCCGAAGTGAAATTCATCAAAGCCGAAGCCTACGAGCGGGGCTGGGCGGCAGGCGATGCCAAAGCGACCTTCAAGGAGGCGGTGAAAGAGTCCATACAGCTGTACTTCAAGTATCAAAACAACCGTTCGGTGACGGAAACGTCCTATGCAACGGGTTCCAGTTCGACGAGTTTCAGCTTTAAATGGGTGATCAACCCCGACCAGACGGTGTACAACGACGCCTGGATCGACGCCTTCACCGAAGCCCGTTGGACCTCGCGGGTGAACGGCGAGACGTATGCCGGCGGCTCCATCGAGGCCATCCTGGAGCAAAAGTGGCTGCACTACGGTTACATGTATGCCGGCGAGCAGTGGGCCAACCTGCGCCGCACGGGTTATCCGCGGATGTATTACCAGCGGGACATCGAGCTGACGGCCGAAGTGCCCTTCCCGGCTAACCGGAACCGCTATCCCGAAAGCGAACGCAACAACAACCAGAACTTCCAGGCCGAAGTAGGCTCGCAGGACAACTGGTCCGACGTCCTCTTCTGGGCCAGACCCGACTGGCATGACGGCCCGACGTGGTAAAAACACCCGATCCGTTTTAACGGGGGCGCTATCCCCCGAATGAATATGAAGTGAAAACGCCCTCCGTACATATACACGGAGGGCGTTTTTTTGGAGGAGGGGGGCGGAGGGGCGTCGCGCATGAGGGAAGCTATTTTTTGGTCCAGCCGGCGGTCCAGTCGCTGTCGGTGGGGACGGCGCCTTTGTATTCCGCTTTTGCGAAGAAGCTGTCGGACGAAAGGTCTTTTCCCCCGGCGACGGTTCCGAGGTAACCGTCCGTAAAACGGATGTCCTGGTTCACGGCATTGCCGGTTTGGTTCTCTAAGGCAAGGTCGGCGACGCCTCCCTCGTAGGCGAACGCTTTGTCGGCCCAGAGGTATTCGACAACGGAGGCGCCGTTCAGGAAACTTTGTTCCGTTTCGGTCGTGGCGACGGTTAGCGAGCTGGGCTTGCCTTTCACCAGGGCGTTGTAGAGTTTGATGGCTGTCCCGGCGCGCAGGCGGATACCGCGTTTCTGGGCGTTGCTGTCGTTGTTGCCGATTAATGTGAGGTTAGACAGCGTGGGGCATGATTGGGGCGTGTTCCCGAAGTTGTCTTCGCGGTTGTCGGCCTCTATGAGGCAATCGCCGTTAGCGGCGCCGTCGGCTCCGGGCGCCGTTGGGTCTTGCACGGCTACCCAGAACTGTCCCTTGCCGGTCCAGCCGTCCGTCCAGTCGAACGAATCGTCTTCGCTGTGCGTCGAAACCAGGTATTTGGCGTTAACCGTCCCGCCGAACCATTCGAAACCGTCGTCGGAGCCTTTATACGTCTGGATGTATTCGATTACCGTGCCGGAGCCGACGCCGTACAGGGTCAGTCCGTTGGATTCTTTCGTTTCGCTGAAGGCAAAACCCGTGTATTCGAGGCGCACGTAACGCATGGAACCGGAATGGTCGTTCGGGGCCGTACCGCCGAACGGGGCGTCTCCAATCTCGGACTTGCCCGTCCCTCCGGAAAGGTTGACCGGCGCACGGCCACAGATGTGTACGCCTCCCCAGGCTCCTGGCTGTTGGCGGGTGGAGGTCATCACGATGGGTTTCTCGCGGGTTCCTTGGGCGTCGATCTTCCCACCCTGTTCGATAATGATGTAGTCCGGCTGCCCGTCGATGGAGCGGGTGGCCTCGATCGTCACGCCTTCTTCAATGATCAGATTGCCTCCGTTTTTCACCTGGTAACCGCCGATGAGTTCATACGTGGCGCCGGCTTTCAGCGTTCTTTCTTTCGTCAGTTCACCTTTCAGGATCCATTCTCCGGGGTCGGTTTCCGGCGCGGGATCGGGATCGTCGCCGTCGTTGCAGGCAGCCCATGCGTTCAGCAGGGCTACGATTGTCAGTACGTAACTGATTTTCTTAAAATACTTGTTCATAGTCATTCTCATTTGATGTAAAAAAATTAATGATTAAAAATCGACGGAAAATCCGATGCCGATGTCCAATCCCTTGCGGAAATATTCTACCGTTTCTTTTTTTCCCGTATCTTTTATCTTTTGGGTGTACCGGTGTTCCGGGTTGAGCAGGTTTTTGGCCTGTAATTTTATTTTTATGCCATGGCCGGAGGTGTAGGAGGCGATGAAATCGAATGAATGGACGGCCTCTTCGACGACGTTGCCGACGCCGTTAATGCCGACCGAACTGATCCGCGGGCCTTGCAGGTTGTAAACGGCGGCGAGGGACAGGCGGCTGTCGCCCCCGAATGTGGGCGCATAGTGGAGGTCGAGGTTGACCAGATAGGGCGACGCGCCCTGCAACCGTCTGGTACTGTCCGTATAAAGCCCTTGCCCGGGCAGCGAGATGTGGGTATAGATAAGGGAGGCGTTAAAATCCGCTTTCAGGTCTTTCGTCAACTGCTTGCGGACCTCCATTTCGGCGCCGGCGGCAGTACCCCGGTTTACGTTGCGGAAACTCCGGATGACCGACCCGGCATATTCCTGGACGCACTCAATGGGCGTTTGGAGGTATTTGTAATAAACGCCCATCGAGTACATGTCGCCGAACCCGCGGAAAAGCTCGTAGCGCAGGTCAAGATTGTAATTGTATCCGTTTTTGATGTTTTCGTAACCGCGGATAGTGGCGCCGCCGTACGATTCTTTGTACTCAAAGGGAGCCATTTCGATGAACGAGGGGCGGGTGACGGTACGCGAAAGTCCCAGCCGGAGGTTATCGTTCCGCGTCACGTTGTATTTGAGGTTGATGGCGGGGAACAGGTCATCCGTCGCCAGTCGGGCCGTTTTTTCTTCGGCAGCATCCGTCCGGAACCTCGTCCGCTGCCCGAAATGTTCGTAGCGCACGCCGAAGGAGACCAGCAGTTTTTCGACCGGGTAATATTCCATATCCGCAAACGCGGCATAGACGTCGGCCCAGGCCTCGTATTTGTTGCGGGGCAGGGAGTTTTTGCCGACGAGGACCGTCCCGTCTGCGATCAGACTGTAATCGAGGTAAGCGTCCGTATCGTAGATGTCATCTATCTGCGGGGAGAGGTTTTTCAGGTTGTAATAGAAGTTGACGGAATAGAAATCCCGCCGCTTTGTCCGCAGGGAACTGCCCGCGCGGACAAACCCCGGCCGGGATGCGTCGCTACCCGGGAGGCGGTAACGGACTTTCAGGTCGGCATTCCATTCGTCTTCGCACAATTCCCCGAAGTAGCGCATGGTCTCCTGTTGATTGAGTTTGAAGAGGGAAAGCGAGCCGTCGTTGTTGCGGGTGAACATCACCTGGCGACGATCCGGTTCGTCGCTTTTCGTCGAACCGTACGAGACTTGCCAGTCGGCAAACAGGCGGTCGCGCAACGGTTCGTGTTTGCCCGCCAGCTGGTTGTTGAACAGCCGGTAAGCATGGTAAACGCTGTTGCTCCCGACCAGGTCGATCCCTTCCGCATCGACGCCTTCGCGGCGCTTGTAATTGTCTTCGGTGTTGTTGACAAGCATGACGTAATACGACAGGCGTCCGGTCTTCCCAAGCGTATAGCCTAACTGTCCGGACAGCGTCGCGGTCGTTCCGTAAGCGTACATGTCGTAATCGTACCGGTCGCGGACGACGCCCTGCGCGTTCACCGTAGAGACGCGAGCGTCTTTATACAGCGTATAGTCGTTGTTGAATCCGGCGGCCAGCAGGGCGCTCAGTGGATGGCTGCCGACCGTCCACGTCTTCCCCATGCCGAAGTCCAGCCCGACGACGGGAAACGCCCTCTTCCTGCCAATGGAAAAGCCTGTCCGGAAAGGGTTATTTGTCCGTTGCCGGTACTCAAACTCATCCGCCGTCATGCTTTTGATCTCCCGGCTTAGACGGAGGCCGGGGCTTATGCCTAAGAAAGGGACGCCGGCCCCGGTTTTATCCGACGAATAAAAGTCGGAAAACAGGACATTCGTTTTCCCTCCGGTCGAGAGGCTGAACGTGAGGTAATCTTTCCCCGTATTCTCTTTGGTATCGACATTGATATGGGCGCCCGAATAATCGCCGTAAACCGACGGGTGGTAAACTTTGCTTACGGATATGTTTTTGACGATCGACGCCGGGAACATCGTCAGCGGGATCAGTTTGTTGTCGGGGTTGGGCGACGCCATGGGAAAGCCGTTGAGCGAGGTCATGCTGTATCGGTCGCCCAGCCCCCGGACATAGACCTTGCTGTTCCCCTCCATAGAGATGCCGGTTACTTTTTTAATCCCGTCGGCGACGGTTGAGAGGCCTTTGACCGACATCTCCCTGGCGCCCAGGTTCTCGACGGCCACCGCCGACTGCCGGCGTTCGATCATCAACGCCCTCTCCGCCTCCATATCCATCCGCGCCACGACCATGACCTCCTCCAGGTCCTGCGCCGCCTCTTTCAAGTCGATATCCAGCACAGTAGGCGCCTCCTTTTTCACCTCCACCTTTGTTATTTCGATCGTCGCATAAGAGACATAGGAAATCGTCACCGTATAAGTCCCCTCCGGCAGGGCGAAGCCGTAATTACCGTCTCCGTCGCTGACGGCGCCCCAGCCCGGTAATTCCTTTACCGTAACGCTTGCCCCGACGAGCGTCTCCTGCGTCCGTCCGTCGGCCACCCGGCCTTTCAGGATACCCTCCTGGGCGCAGAGCCCCCCTGCGGCGTACAACAGGAACAGAATGATTGCCGTTCGTTTTTTTATTCCGACAAGCCGGCTTCTGCCGTTTTCAATAGATTCTCTTTGTCTTTGGCGCGCATCTCCGATTCCCATGTTTCGTCTCATATTTACCTGGAATTTCTGCCGCAAAAGTAACGCCGGGATATTACGGCATACCATCTATTTTGCTAAGATTTTGTTACTCGACGCGTAACCGCTCGGTTACTCGATGAGCAACCGGGCAGTTGTTAGCGGTGAGTCCCCTAATAATGCTTACAGCCCTGCGGGGGGACATGTAGCCAAAAACTTGGCTTTATGACGGCTAATCATCTTATTTACGGCATGGAGGCTCATGCCGGATTCCTCACTCAGCATACGGGAGGTCTTTACACCCGCCAAATACTCGAGGATCATGCGTTCTTTTACCTTACGAGGTAATCCATAATTACTTATTTCCATTTCATGTTGTCATTTTAAGCTGTCAACCTATTTTGGAATAAGACACTGAACCGCCTGCCCAAAGGCGTTTACATCGTCAGGGGCAACCGGTGGGTGAAGAAAATCATCGTCCGCAACCGGTGATTTCCCCACGCGGCGCGGCAAAAGACGCCGCACCGCCCTGAAAAGAGAATCTCCCGGCCCGCGAAATACGCAGGTCGGGAGATTTGTTTTTTATATACCGTGCACGGTATGGTTTTGTGCATTCAGGGAATGGAGCGAAGCTTTTAAGTCTTTTAGGGCTTTTAGGCCTTTTAAGCCTCGGGGGGGACAGAACTCCACAGAACCGAACTCCGCAGAACCGGTCATGCACAAAACTATGCCGCGCAAAGTATAGCATTTTGACCGGTCTGCCGGTTCAGTGTTGCGCCAGGCAGTGTTTTGCCCACAAATGGTTTTTGTAGTCCTTCAAAGCTTTCCGGAACAGGCTGTTTGCTTCTTCCTCGTTTCCCAGGCCCCGGTGTCCCAAAGCCTGCAAATAGGATGCGTCGGCACGGAACCGGTTTTGCAGGGCCGTTTCTTCCACGCCGGTTCCCAAAGCGGTCGTACCCTTTTCCGAGATGGATTTCCCCTTGGCGATCAGCGCTTCGAACAGTTCGTTCGCCCGGGTCGAATCGCCGAGCCGGGCGTGCGACTTTGCCTGGTAGTAAACCAGATCGGGCCACCGTTCCGTGTTCCTGGCTTCCGTACTTTTCGTGTAGGCCTGGCGGGCTTTCTTCTTCAGCCCCTGCCGGTCGTAAACCTGCCCCAGGAAGTAGTATATCATGGCGTTTCGCTCGTCGTTCAGCGGCTTTCCCACCTCCAGGTTTTCGGGATAACGCATGGCGGCCTGCAACAGTTCGACGGCAGCTTTGGGATCCGCCTCCGTCAACTCCAGCGCCTTGAGCGTGTGGGCATCGACGTAATGATAGTAGATGTCGCGTCCCCCTTCCCAGGTCCTGAAATGATGCGTTGTCAGCAGGCGGAGGGCCTTGTCGTATTCCCCGTTCAGGTTATAGAGCTTGACCAGGCTCACGGGCGCGGTGACGTCTCTCCCGACGACCTCCGGGTTCTTCTCCAGGATGGCCAGGCATTCCCTGAAGTCAAACCGGGAATAGTCGCAGTAACTCTCAAGCTCGGCATACCAGCGGGGATGGTTGCCGTCGGAAGCGATCGCCTCCCGCATCAGCTCGACCGCCTGATCGACGTCCTTCCGGTGGTGGAAGGCGCCGAAGGCCAGGTTGCGCCGCACCATCGCAAAGTTGCCGTCGATCTCCAGCGCCTTGCGCCAGGCATCCAGGGCCTCGTCCGGACGGCGGTCGTAGAGCAGGTTGCCCAGCAGGTAATAGCCCGTGGCGTTGAGCGGATCCTTCGCGACGGCCAGGGTCAGCACCTGCTCGGATTCTTCCCTGAAAGGAAAACAGTAGTCCGGGGAACACCGGCCCGCGGCCGTCCGCATGTCCGCCGCCTCCGCCGTCCGTCCGCTGTTTTCGTAAAGCCACGCCAGATAATAATATACGAGCGGGTTTTTCGGGTTTTGCAGCGAGGAAAGCAGGCGGATGGCCTCGTCGAACATGCCGGCGTTCAGGTATGGCAGGGCCATATCCAGGTAATTGTTGTCCACGTCCTGCATATTCCCGTGCCACCGGGTCATGGAGGCGTTGCCCTGCAGCAGTTCCCTTTCGTAAATGGCCGGAAAGAGGATCGGGTCCTTCGCCAGCAGCCCGTTTATCAGCGTCAACGCTTCCTCCCGCCGCCCCTGTTTCCGCAGCAGGGCGCTGTAAAGCAGGGTGATGTTGCCGTCGTTACCGCTGTTCGAGCTGGCCCGTTCGATCAGTTCGAGAGCTTTCCCGTAAGCTCCGCGGCGGCTTTCGGCCAGCGCCAGTTGATAGTATGCCGCCGCATGAAATTCGTGATACCAGGTGGCCCGGGAGAAGTTGTCGCAGGCTTCCTCGATTTTCCCCTGTCCTTTCTGCGCCAGCCCCAGGTAGTAGAACAGTTCGCCCTCCTTGGGCTGGAAATAGCGCGCTTGCAGCTTGTCCGCCGCCTTTTGCAGGTACTGTTCGGCTTCGGCGTATCGCCATTGGTTGACCCGGCGTATGCCCAGGGCGATGTGGACCCGGTAATCGTTCGGCGACTTCCGCAGCGCTTCCAGGTAGTAATCGTCCGGATCGACGCCGGGGCGCGAAAACTGCTCCACGAACCGTCCGGCGAGGTAGAGGTCTTCGACGGACTCGATCTCGCCCGGCGAACGAGGCTCCTTTTGCGGCTCGGGCAAGGGCGGATGCAGGCTCGGACGGGGCGCGTAGGAGATCAGCGTCCGACCGTCGCTGTCCTGCAACTCGACGTAAATCCGATATTCGTCCAACCCCTCTTTGCTTTTCCAAAGCGCCGTGTAGGGCGTGGCCGGGTCGATGTTGACGGGCGTATCGACAAGCGTGTTGCCGTCGTATTTCAGAATCACCCTTGCGTTCCGCTGAAGTTTGGTGGTATTGAATCCATAGAAGACGGTATGCGGGTCTCTCATCTGGAGCGTCACCGAAGCGTCGAGGCCGGCGTTTTTCACGATTTCCAGTTCCCTCACCGGATACCAGTAGTTGGTGGCTTCCTTGACGGAATGGGGCGCAAACCAGCTGTAGTCGGGCTGATTGTTGGAGAAGGTGCCCGTCATGAGTTCCACGTAGGCTTTCCCGTCGTCGGTCAGTTTCCGCCGGGCGTTCTGTCCCTGGAGGCCGGGGCCGAACTGCCAGAGTTTGGAGGTACGGTTGGCGTGGAGGTCGCCCACATGTATCGTACCCGCTTTGCTGGCGTAGTCGTAGCCGCCGACGAACCCCTCCCGTCCCTGCCAGAAGAAGAAGGAGACCGGGTCGGGATGGTTTTTCCACCAGGTAAGGTCCACGCCCGCCGTATAGTCGATGCCCCGGTACCTTTCGTGCGATACGGGCCAGTGTATGAAGCTCGTGTTGTTGTGGAAGACGCCGATTTCCTGGCTGGGCGGCCAGAAGGTACGGAAGTTTTCGTCGGCCGTGACGGCCACGTTGGCCCAGAAAAGGAAGTTTTTCATCACGTCCTTGCTGTTGTTCAGGTAATAAGTGGCTTCGATGAATGAACATCCCGGGCGGAGCGTGATGCCGATAACGCCCCTCAACCCCAGGTTCCGTTCCGTTTCGCCCACCCATACGGTAGCGCTGCCGTCTTCGTTTTGCAGGGCGACGTAATCGGCCGGCAGCAGCGTGGTCGGCCTGTGGTGATGTGGAAAACACCATTCGATACCGCCCGAAACCCAGGCGCCCAGCGTTCCGATGAGGTCGGGTTTGACGGTCGTGTTGCGGTGGAAAAGCTCGTGACCGTTGGTCTTGTCTATGGCCGAAAAAAGCTTTCCGCCGAAGGCCGGAAGGATGGTTACTTTCAGGTATTCATTCTCCAGATACACCATGTGGTAGGTCTCTTCGGTCAGCCGGTCGCCCAAATTCGTCTGGGCGGGATAGGGGTAAAAATGCCCGGCCGCCCCCTGTACGCCCCGCCCCGTATAGAAAATCGGACTGGTTTCGTCGGCCCCTCTTTGATAGGTCGGGATCGTTTCCTGTCCTTCATACACCTTTACCGGCGGCGCCTGCTGCGCTTTCGCGGCACATATCCACATGCCGGCCAGCAATAAAATCATTAAATTCCTCATGTCTCTCATACTTTTGTTTATTACATTAAATATACGGTCGTCTCTGTTTTTTTGACCGTTCCGCACAAAAGTAAGCATATTCGCCGAATCATCCGGCCGTTACGGTCAACACTTTTTCGTGCCGCCTCCCGGGCGCTCCGCCGCCAAACCGGTGAGAAATAAAATGATTGCCTTTGTTGTACACTCTGTCCGTCCGCGTCATGAGGGTGTGTCGAAAATGCCGCCCCCTTTTATACAAGGGAGCGATACTTTTTGACACCCCCCCCCTGCCGTTTTTTCAGGGCGAAGCGATGTGGAAGGTCGTCGTTTTCAGGCCGGCATACCGGCCGGCGCCTTTGATGAAAAGCGTCGCCGTGCCGGGGGTTTTATTGTGGAGGTAGGCGACGGTATAGTCCACGCTGAAATCGAGTTCGACGACCGTTTCTTTGCCGTTCTTGCCGACCTTCCGGAGACTGAGTTCCGGAATCGGGTGCACCGTCTTGCC
>JAISOP010000290.1 GCA_031275525.1 Tannerella sp. | reverse complement strand
GCTAAAACAATGAAGGTACAGGGAGTTGTTACAGACAAATCCGGAGACCCCGTGCCGGGAGTACTCGTAAATATCGAAGGCGCGGATATCATGTTAAAAGCAACAACGGATTTGGAAGGCAACTATTCGCTGAATAATGTTCCGGAAAACGCCGAACTGATCTTTTCATATATCGGTATGGAAAACCGCAAAATCAATGTCGCGAACCGGACGGAAATCCATGTAATTATGGGCGATGAAGAGTATAACATAGCAGGAACAGTACAGGATGCCGCAACCGGAAAACCCCTGCCCGGAGTCAATATCAATGTGGCAGGCATTGCTTCCGCCATCACGGAAGACGACGGAAGTTACTCGATTAAACTCCCTTCGAAAAACGCTATCCTCGAAATCAGTGGATTCGGCTATGCCAGGAAGGAAATCTCCGTACAGGGACGGACCCGGATCGACCTCAAACTGTACGAATCCGGTTACAAAGGCGCTCAAAAAACCGTTTACACCCCGACCGGCGATGTGTCTTCCACGCAGATCGCCAACTCCTGGAGCGTAATCAAAGAAAACAGCGACCTGAGCGTCGCCATCACCCCCGACGGCCTGATACAGGGATATGCCGGAGGGGTGAACACCGTGTTCCGTTCCGGGATGCCGGGTACGGGAGCCAATATGTACCTGCACGGATTCAACACGATGAACGCAGGCGCCATGCCGCTGTTTATCGTGGACGGACTGCCTTACGAAAATTCAGTCTACGCCTCTTCCCTGATCGATAATTATGCCGCCCATCCCCTGGCCTCGATCGACGTAAAGGATATTGAAAGCATTACCATACTCAAAGACGGTACTTCACTCTACGGCGTGAAGGGCGCCAACGGGGTAATACTGATCAAAACATTAAGAGCCAATCAGATGGAAACAAAGATCAATGCACATTTGCATACCGGTATCAGCTTCGAGCCGGACAGAATCCCGGTACTGAATGCCGCCGAACACCGCAACCTGCTTTCGGATATCCTCCAAAACCGGGGCATTTCGCCGTCAAGCATCGAAAGCCTGCCGTATTTCAACAGCGAACTGCCGGTAAAACAGCCCTGGGGATACGAAGGAAACATCGATTATTATCGATACAACCACGATACCGACTGGCAACGGCAGATTTACAACAGTAAATGGAGCCAGAATTATTACCTCAGTGTAGCCGGCGGCGACGAAACAGCAAAGTACGTCCTTTCCTTAGGCTATACAGACCAGCAGGGAACACTGAAAAACACGCGCTTTCAACGGTTTAACACGCGCTTCAATTCGGAAATAAAACTGTCGCCCCAAATGAACTTTTCATCCAATATGAGTTTTATCTATGGAAACAAAAACCTGATGAATGAAGGCGCCGACGCAAAACGGAATCCAATGCTGGCTTCCCTGCTGAAAGCGCCGTTCACAACAACGCATGTTTATAATGAAGAAGGCCGGGTTTCACCCAACGAAGAACCGGCGGATGTATTCGGGAACAGTAACCCGTATGTGCTGGTTAACAATCTCTTACTGGCCGGCGCCAATTACCGCTTCATGGGAACGTTCGAACTGGGGTGGCATATCAGCGACCATTTCAGCCTCAGCGGAAGCCTCGGACTGAATTTTAACAAAGAACGCGAAAGAGTGTTTTACCCGGGCGTCGGGATAGCGTTCGATCCGGTGAACAGCGTGCCGGTTACAAACGAAATGCAGCACCGCACCGACCGCCTGTTCTCCCTCTACGGAGATGTACACGCCGATTATCGGGCGCAGCTTGCTTCCGCACACCGCCTGAATGTACGCATCGGAACCCGCTACCAGAACAACCGGGCGGAAAATGACTTCGGTAAAGCTTACAACTCAAGCTCCGACGATTTCAAAACAATTGGGTACGGAATCGCCCTCCTGAGACAAATCGGCGGAAGCATCGGCAACTGGAACTGGCTTTCATTCTACGCATCTGCCGATTACGCCTTGCAAAACAAATACTTTCTTACTCTTTCACTGGCTTCCGATGCCTCGTCGCGCTACGGAAAAGATGCTGCAACCCTTTTCAGCTATCCGTCCGTAGCCGCGGCCTGGCTTCTCAGCGGGGAAGAGTGTATGCAAAACGCTCCGGTTTTCGATCTGCTGAAATTACGGGTAAGTTACGGACTGTCGGGGAATGACGACATCGGAAACTACAACGGCATCCAGTATTACAGACCGCAAAACCTCTTGGGAAACTACGGACTGGTAAGAGGAAACCTGGTGAATACCGGACTGAAACCCGAAACGGTGGAACGGATCAATGCCGGAATAGACCTTTCGTTTTTCAACGAACGGGTGAATGTCAGCGCCGACGTTTATGCCAGCGCCGTGAAAAACATGATCCTGGTGACAACGCCTGACCGTATTTCCGGCTTCGACCGCTACATCGCCAATGCCGGTTCCATGCGAAACACGGGGGTCGATTGCAATCTCAACACGCGCATCCTGAACGGAACGTTCAAATGGGACACAGGACTGACAGTCTCTACTTACAAAAACAAGGTATCAGACCTGGGCGGCGAAGAGTTTTTGACGGAAATATACGGCGCAACCGTTCAAACAAAGGTCGGCCAACCCCTGGGCGTATTCTACGGCTACCAGACCGATGGCGTTTATTCAACGCAGGCAGAAGCGGATAATGCCGGCCTGCATGTATTGCAGGGGCTGGTGGAGGTGAATTTCGGCGCAGGTGATGTCCATTTCGTCAATCAAAACGGCGACAGGCGAATCGACGAAAACGACCGCACTGTAATCGGAGACCCCAACCCGGACCTGTTCGGCTCCATTGCCAATACGTTCCGGTATAAGCAGTGGTCGCTTAACGCTTTGATGACGTATTCCCTCGGCAACGACGTCTATAACTATACCCGTGCGCAACTGGAAAACCTTTCGACTTACAACAACCAGTCGAAAGCCGTCCTGAACCGCTGGCGTTACGAAGGCGACAGGACGAACGTTCCCAAAGCCAGTTACGCAGACCCGATGGGCAACGCCCGCTTCTCCGACCGATGGATTGAGGACGGTTCGTATATCCGCCTCAAGTCGCTGACGCTGGCTTATGACTTTAATATCAACTGGAAACTGCTTCAGAACTGTACCGTATTCGCAACCGGAGAAAACCTGGTGACGCTTACGAAATACAAAGGCCTGGATCCGGAATTTGCGCTCGGTCAAAATCCCCTGTATTACGGAATCGACCCGTGTGCCGTTCCTCAAATTCGAACCGTTTCCATTGGAATCAAATTAGCATTATGAAAGGCGATCCCACAATCCTCCCGGACTCTTTAGTCTTTACGGGCTTGACCTGTCGTCATTGCGGCTCGGAGGCCGCAATGACAGGGTTAACATAACATTAATTTATTAATTTATTTGTGTATGAAAGAAAGATATTTAATCGGTTTATTCCTTTCCCTCCTTCTTCTGTGTTCTACTGCATGTATCGACACCGTTCCGGATGAAGTCCTGGCTTACAGCGATTTTTACACCGGGGTAAACGATGCGGACAATGCCATTTTGGGATTATACGGACAGTTCATGGAATTGGCCGGCCAGACAGTCGTTCTAAACGAGCTGCGAGCCGATTTGCTGGATGTAACGAACCACGCAACGATCGACTTGCAGGAAATCAACCTGAACGCACCCTCGCCAAACAATCCCTGGACAAACGTATCCCGGTTTTACGGCGTAATACAGACCTGCAACGACTTGCTGTACAATTTAGACATCATGCTGAAAGAAAACAAAATAATACAGGCGGAATACGGCGAGCGTTACGCCGACGTCGCCGCATTGCGAACCTGGATATACTTTCAGCTCGGCATTCACTTCGGTCAAATTCCCTACATCACCCAGCCGGTCGTTACGATCGACAATTTGAACCGGTACAAAAACAGCGAACTGAGTTTGAACGACCTGCTACCCGAATTAATCCGCTGCATGGAAAGCCTTCCAACACTGGAAAATTACCAGTCTTCCCCCCTGGTACAGCAATCCTTAGACGGCTATTCCTTAGCGCCTTACTTCATTGACAAGCGCTGTCTGCTGGGCGATTTGTACCTGTTTAACAACGACTACGAAAAAGCAGCCGTTATTTACAGGCAGGTACTGGCTGTTGATGAAGACCTGAGCGCCGACGTGCGCGAACAGTATCGTAAAAACCGCCTGTACTGCTATCCCTGGACAAGCGGCGGAACGCCCGACTGGTTCGAAATCCTCTATACCGACGGTAAAAACCACGATTCCGGTTCCCTTTACAACGCCTGGCGGAACATGTTTGCGGCAACCACTACCGGACGCACGGCATTAGAAGAAATGATCTGGTTTATCGCTTATGACTCGAAGTTTGCCCCCGCCTATCCTTTCCTCGAATTATTCAATCCTGTCGGTAACAACGGCGGAAAATACTACCTGAAACCTTCGGATTATGCAGTAGATTCGGTTTGGGGAGGCGAAATACAGAAAAACGGCTATCCTTTCGATGCGCGCGGCTTAACCGGCGCTTACCGTGAAACCGGAGGCGAGCATTACGTTATGAAATATTCCTGCTTTGAAGAAACGCCCTCCGGAGACGTTCGCGGCAACTGGTTTTTATACCGGGCAGCCTTGCTGCACCTGCGGTACGCCGAAGCAGCGAACCGGGCAGGCTATCCCAAATTAGCCTGGGCGATAGTAAACGACGGACTCGGTACCGGCGGCTCGGCTTTTCTTTACAAGAAAGAAAACGGCGACAACTATCCCGACGATTCCATCCGGATCACCGGCAACAGCCCGTTCGACCTCTATCCCGAACCCTATTTCTTTGACGGACGCCAATGCGACCAGCCCTGGATACGATCACCCTGGAGAAGCAATGGCGGAGTACGCGGACGCGCCAATCTGCCGAATGTCCCATTCCCGGAAGATGCAATCACTCAACAGGATTCCATCCGGTTCGTCGAAAAATTGATTATCCGCGAGGCCGCGCTGGAACTCGGCTTTGAAGGCAACCGCTGGCAAGACCTGCTCCGAATCGCCCGACGCCTGAACCGGGAAACACCGGGAGAAGGGACACGCTTCCTGTGGGACGATAATATCAGGAAGAAATACGAGCGTTCAGGTATCTCCGGAACGAATCTGAGTTCGGAAGAGAAATGGTTCCTGCCTCTGTACAGGTAGGAGAGACAGGGAAAAGGCAACCTTCCGACGAGCGCCGGAAACAGCTTCCGACGAGTGCCGGAAACAGCTTCCGACGAGCGCCGGAAACAGTTTCCGACGAGCGTGTGAGTATGCACTTGTTTAACGCATTAAATTATTAAGATCATGAAATGCAAAATGTATAACAGGGATAAACGAAATCATTATGAAACGATAAAACGATAAATGGATGAAAACACTGTATAAATACATTGGGTTATGCAGAACGCCGGAGGTGTTCTATATGAATAACCCCGTGCAAGCCGAAGGCGTAGCGCGGGGTTCGGGTAAGTGTTCTCTCCCCCTGAACTACAAAGGTACGAGCAGTTCAACGGTTGGTAGCGGGTCTATTGAACTGCTTCGCAGTTCAGGCGCGGGGTGCGGGTTGCGAAAACCCCGAACTGCGCCTTTGGCTTGTTCGGGGTTATTCACATTGAACTGTGTAGCAGTTCAATGCAGAGGCTGTCTCAAAAGCCTGTCATCCCGCGCCTGACGCGGGATCCCCGAAAAAGGACACTGGTTTTCAGTGGATTGCGGGTCAAGCCCGCAATGACAAATACGCTCCAAAGGACTTTTGAGACAGCCTCTTCCCCCTCCCCCGAAAAATAACAAATCCATTCAAACAGCCTTTGTTGCATCTTTAAAAAGAGTTTCCAGATTGTCAATTTCACGGATTGACCGGTCGATCCTGATT
>JAISOP010000278.1 GCA_031275525.1 Tannerella sp. | reverse complement strand
GAGAAACGCTTCGCTCTTACGGATTTACTTACGCTCCGGGCGCTTTCCATACCGACGTGCTGGAAAAAATCACCCATTACGATAACGCGGACAATGAATTTGCCTCACATACGCTGGATTATTACGACGACGTGGATTCCAGAAACGGATACAAACCGTTCAAAAACGGTACGGAAACATGGAATTTGCATGATGACGGGATAGAGGCGGGATTTGTCAATCCGGTAGCAGCTTTAGGCGTGGACGGCTTTAGTGACCGGGCTTCGGCTTTGGGGGGAAGTAAAACAACGACCACTGCCATGTCTACAGAAGTCGGTATCGGCCCGTTTAACGCAGACCTGACAACCAAAAGCGGTACCGTAGGCGGCAGTGTGAGCTACTCCAGTTCAACCACCCGGGGGCTGTCCACACTGGTAGACATCAACGGAGACGGATTGCCTGACAAGGTCTATCAAAAAGACAGCCGGCTTTATTACCGTCCGAATATCGCCCGGCAAAGCGCGACTGAAACTAAGTATGGAGAAGAAACAGAAATCCCGGGCATCCGCGAATTTTCCACATCCACTTCTTCGACCACCGGTTACGGTGTAAATACGAATGTGGGATACTATGCCTTGACGGCTGTGGCCGGGGAAAACTGGAGTAAAACAAGAACCCGGACTACGGTTTATTTCTCCGACGTCAACAACGACGGCCTGGTGGATGTTGTCCGCAACGGCGTAGTTTATTTCAATCATATAAAACAGGTCAACGGGAAAGCGGTTCCGGAATTTACCACAAACAGCGGCGACACGCCCAGCCCGATCAGCGGCGGCGGCGAGATTGACGACAGCGATACGCAGGTCAGCGCCTCCGAACAGGCGGAAGTTATTTCCAACTCCCCGTTGCAGGACGTTGTCCGCGTATGGGAGGCGCCCCGAAGCGGGACTGTAAAAATAGAAGGCGATGTACAGTTGCAGGCGCCCGAAGCCGGTTACGACGCAGACGAATACGCCAAAGCCGACGGCGTTCGCGTAGCTATCCAGGTGCGCGGAGACGAAAAATGGTCGCAGCTAAGTGCCAAAGACGATTTTACTTCTTTTACGCCGGCTGGCGTAAGCAGTCTGGCCGTAAACAGGGGAGACCGGGTCTATTTCCGGTTACAGTCCGGAACAACGGATATGGCTAACGGCTCGTTCGACCGGGTATCGTGGTCGCCGGTAATTACCTATACCGGTACCGGTGAAAAAGAATCCATTGACCCGGACGGATACAGTACGGTCAGCTATCCGGCAAGCGAAGGTGACCTTCGGGGCGAAGACAGAATCTTGCGCCTCCTGCAAGCCGCTGACTTCCAAATTACCGGGCATTTCGAAAAACCGGTTACATCCGACAGCATTGCCCTGGAAGTGCTGCTCGCAAACGGGCAGTTCCTCGATGACGGTGTTACGCAAAATCCAGCCTACCAGGAACAGACCGTTTTCCGCAGGGTCTTTGGCAAAGATGAAACGCACTGCGGAGATTTGAATATTTCCGTCAACAACAGTATTGCCGGGAATAACATCCGGTTCCGGATTGTAGCCGAAACCGCTGTTGCATGGGAAAAAATCCGCTGGACGCCTTACGTGGAATACATCTCGGAAGGAACTGGCCGGAAGGAACAGGCGATCGCCTCTTACAGCCTGTATGCCTCTCTTTTGAGAACCGGACAGCCTTACGCAATGTCCGGGGATGCGGTAAATATATCTGTCCGTCCCGAATTGCCGGTATTCTCCCCGTTCCCGTTAGCTCCGCTTAGCGGCCAGGTGCTGCTGGCCGTCAAAGGCCGGAACTGCGGGCTGCTGGCCAAAAAGGTTATCCATATCATCAACGATACGATACCAAAAAACGACACCATCGCATTAACGGGCATTCCACGCGATTCCCTGTGGCTGGAATATTATGTTTCGGATAAAGCCCTGATGGAACGCATCCTCTCTTACAGTGCGATCGTCACGGAAAATGCGACAGAAACAACCGTTTATGCAAATACCTTGACAGAGCGCGCTTACGATGGATTCGGGCCGGGGCATCGCGGCTGGGGACAGTTTGTTTACAATGCCGCAGAAGGCAGGGCGGCGTTGCCGGTTAACGAAAACCTGCTTCAACTGCCGCAAAGCGAAAACGACAATACGGATCCGCGCACCCAAGTATTTGTTCCGATGACGCTGAACAGCCAGCCTGAACCCGCCTGGAGGGGTGGGCAGGAAAACTGTTACATGGACGGTAACAGTATGAGTTGCGCAAGGTTAAGCGTTCAGGATGTTCTCCTGACTAACCCGCTGTCGGGACTGGGCAGTCTCTCAGGCACCGGCGCTTTCGGCCCCGTCCTGGAAACGAAAACCTCCGGAAAAGCCTTTATGACCGGTGCTGCCGGGATCACTTACAGCGATTCGGACGGGGAAACTCAAACCGGGCTTTCGTTCATGGATATGAACGGTGACGGCTACCCCGATATAGTCAGCGGAAACATGATTCAGCTGACCGGTTCGCAGGGAGGTTTTGAGGGGGAAAAACTGACTGGAGTTGGAATGCCACTCAACAGCAGCGATTCTTACAGCTGGGGGCTGGGTGGCAATCCCGTCCACGCCATAGCCACAACGATGAAAGGCATGGGGATCATCAAAGAAAACCGGGCAAGTAATGAAGCTCAAACGGCGACCGCCAACGCATCCAACATGAAGGTGTCGGGAAGCGGCAGTCTGCCCCGCGGGAATGACCGGGCGGAGGAAGCGTTTCTGGACATCAACGGCGACGGATTACCCGATAAAATTCTGTCGAACAAGCAGGTACGTATCAATCTGGGATACGGTTTTTCGGAAGCGGCGGAATGGGAGTTGAGCGAAATACAGAAAGGGAGTAACGAAACGGTCAATATGAGTCTGGGATTCAGCTACGGCTCCACCATCTCCGGAGGCTTCGGACTGACCACTACTACAAGCGGAACAGATTACTGCCTGATGGATATTAACGCTGACGGCTTGCCCGACAAAGTATGGGCAGAAAACGGACTTGTGAAGGTAGCAATGAATACCGGCAGCAGTTTTGCCACCCAGACTCTCTGGAACGGCCTGAACCGCATTGACCGATCGGCATCTACTGCCGAATCCCTGAATGCTGCATTTGGGGTAAATATCATGATTCCGATACCCTTTTTTCCATTGAAACTGTCTATCAGTCCGGGAACAAACATCGGGCGCAGCATGAGCCGTGAACGGCAGGCGCTACGCGACGTGGACGGCGACGGATTTCCGGACATTGTATCCTCGGATGAAGACGGGAAAATGAGCGTCATACGTTCGGCAATTGCCAGAACCAACCGACTGAAAACCGTTTACAACCCGAT
>JAISOP010000267.1 GCA_031275525.1 Tannerella sp. | reverse complement strand
TTCTTTCTCTGCGGAGCGTAGCGTAGCGTTGGAGGCTTTTAGAGGTTCCCTTTAGAAAATTGCATACGACCATTTGTTTCGTGACCTATATCACATTTGTTTTGTAAAATCAGTTCCTTTTTCATAACTTCGCCCCCTCGTATCATTTAATCAAGTTCAAAACAAATAAAGAAATGTAACTTATGGATAGACGTAATTTTTTGGGAAATAGCGCATGGGGTGCGGCAGCGCTTACGGTATTGCCGCGAAACGTATCGGGTGGAACCGGCTTTACGGCTCCGGATGATCAAATCAATTCCGGCCTTGCCGGGCGTGAAGTGCAGGGAGGCAGGCCAAATACCGGTTCCGTCAGCGGGGCGAACCCGGTAGCCGGCGAACCGGTCTGCCGGCAAAAAATATATCTGATAAACAAAGTGATTGAGCCGGATACCATGCCTGTGCTGTATGAAAAGCCGCTCACCGAAGAGCATATAGCTTCGGATTTTACGATATACGGCGGGGAATGGACGGTTGAGGACGGATGGCTGACCGGAAGAAACCCCGGGAATTTCGCCGGCATGATTATATCCAAGGCCGATTTTTTCGGTGATGTGATGATGGATTTTACTGCACGGACGCTCCTCCCGGCCACCCATGACATTAACATCATGTGGAACGGAAGTTGGGATGAAAAGACAAAAGCCCGGGGGCCGGGTTATATCATCGGCATACAAGGCTGGTGGTATGGAAAGGTAGGTTTCGAGAAATCGCCGGACTACAAATTGATGGTCGCCACACCGCTTTTTCATTTTGAGCCGGGAAAAAGTTATCATATCCAGGCCGGAAGCGTAAACGGCCATATCTTTATCCTTGTGGATGGAGATCTGGTCATGGAGTTGCAGGACCCTGACCCGATCGACAATCAAAAGTACGGCAAAATAGGGTTTGAAGCCTATTGTACCCAGGTTCAAATCAGGGACCTCAAAATCCGTAAGGCGCTTTGGTTGCCTCATGAAACATCATACACGCCCGAATTCCGATAAAAGGATGTTTCCATGCTTCATTCTGTCAACATTCTTAACCCTGCATCCTTTTTTAGGGGTTTTGCCCGGTTTTACGTTCAAGGAATCAAAGCGTCTGAACGGAAACAGGTTTTCATGCCCTCCGGTGGATTTGGTAGTATAATATAAAGGTATTAATATCACAAGAAATGTATATATGGAAAGAAACGTTTTAGGAATTGACATCGGTGGAACGAAAATCGCTCTCATCTATGCGAAAGAAAAGGACGGGATAGAACTGGTTGACAAAGTGACCTTCCCGACGTTGCAGGTGGATGATACGATTCGCGAAATCTTTTCCCGTCTGCGGGAGCTTATGGAAAAACACGGCCTGAATGAGGACAATACTCATGCGATAGGAATCAGTTGCGGAGGCCCGCTAAACAGCGAACAGGGCATCGTGATGTCGCCCCCTAATTTGCCGGGCTGGGATCATATCCCCATTGTGGACAGGGTGAAGGAACGTTTTCACATTCCCTGTGCCCTTCAAAACGACGCAAATGCCTGCGCCCTGGCGGAGTGGAAATTCGGCGCCGGCAGGGGGACAAAGAACATGGTCTTCCTGACGTTTGGCACGGGTATGGGCGCCGGGTTGATTCTCAACGGACAACTGTACAGCGGTACCAATGACAACGCTGGGGAAGCGGGACATATCCGTCTGGCGCCCTTCGGCCCGGTGGGCTACGGCAAGGCCGGTTCGTTCGAAGGGTTCGCCAGTGGCGGAGGCATAGCCCAGTTGGCCAGGATCAAACTGATGGAGAAGTTCCAGATGGGCGAAACCGTTGACTGGTGTGTCCGCGAAGCGCTCGACGCCGTCACCGCGCAAACGGTGGCGCTGAATGCAGGGAAAGGCGACCCGCTGGCGCTGGAAATCATCCGGATATCCGGCACCTACCTGGGTAGGGGACTGGCTGTGCTGATAGATATCCTGAACCCCGAGTGTATCGTGATTGGCAGTATATATTCCCGGAACGAATCGCTGTTCCGTCCCTGGGTAGAAGAAATCCTGCAAAAGGAAGCACTGGAGCCGGCACGGCAAGTGTGCCGAATCAAACCGGCCGAACTGGGTGAGCACATCGGCGACTATGCCGCCGTTTCCATCGCCGCAAACATATAAAATTCAATGATTCAAAGAAGATTCAAAGACCCAACCATTCATTATTAAACAGCATGAAACCGATGATTCAGGAAAGTTTAAGGGAAGCGGCCGAAAAGTTGCATGAGTATAGGAGTAACCCCTCCAATTTGGAGGATATCGAAAGAGCGGCCGCCGTTTTTTCCAATGCTTTGGCCCAAGGGCATAAGGTCATCAGTTGCGGGAACGGTGGTTCGCTGTGCGATGCCACGCACTTTGCCGAAGAACTGACTGGCCGCTACCGGAAGAATCGCCGTCCGCTGCCGGCCGTCGCCATCAACGACCCGGCTTATATAACGTGTACGGCTAATGATTTCTCGTTCGACGAGATTTTCAGCCGCTACGTCGAAGGCGTCGGACAGGCGGGCGACGTGTTGCTGGCCATCAGCACCAGCGGTAATTCCGAAAACGTCGTCAAGGCGGCCGAAGCAGCCAAAGCAAAGGGTATGAGCGTGGTCGGATTCACCTGCGCATCGGATAATGCCCTTCGCCGCCTTTCGGATGTGGCCGTCTGTGCCCCCGTTTCCGACTATTCGGATCGGGTGCAGGAGATTCATATCAAGGCCATTCATATTATTATCCAATTGATAGAACATAAGTTAAACCCCTCTAAATAACAATTTGTCATGAATACGACTTTAGGAACGCAGAGCCGCACGTCGCGCTCGAAAGTATTGCCGGTTATTTTCGGCTTTTTTATTATGGGATTTGTCGATCTCATTGGAACGGTCATCAATTACGTGAAAGCGGATTTCGAACTGAGTGATACCATGGCCAATATGCTGTCGCTGTCCTGTTTCTTCTGGTTTTTGGTACTGTCTATTCCTACCGGTTTGTTGATGAACCGGATCGGACGGAAAAACACGGTATTGCTCAGCTTCATTTTCACGCTGGTGGGACTGCTGGTTCCTTTTGTTGCGTACCAATTTTCCTTTGTGCTCGCTGCCTTTGCCTTGATAGGTATCGGCAATACCATTCTCCAGGTGGCTTTGAATCCGCTGGTGTCCAATGTGGTTGCGAAAGAGAAACTGACCGGCTCGCTGACGCAGGGACAGTTTATCAAGGCGCTTTCTTCGTGGCTAGGGCCGAATGTAGCGGCCTGGCTGGCGGCCACGACGCTGGGATGGAAATACCTGTTTCCGGTTTTTGCGCTGGTGTCGCTGCTGGCTGCCGTATGGTTGTGGACAACCCATATCGAGGAAGAAACCGGCGTGAAGAAGGAAGTTTCCTCCGGTGCGACGTTTGCCCTGCTGAAAAACTCGAAGATATTGCTGTTTTTCATCGGGATTCTGGTTTTGGTCGGTGTGGATGTAGGTTTGAATGCCACGTTGCCTAAATACCTGATGGAGAAATTTCCTGCGGAGGTCACCAGTGTTTCTCAGGCCGACCAGTTGAAAAGTTATTACTATTTCATCGTGCGTGCGCTGGGCGCTTTTCTGGGAGGCATCCTGCTGATGAAGATTCCGGAACGCAAATTCTATATTGTCAGCGTATTCCTTGCCTTTGCGGGGCTGGTGTGGCTATTGTTCGGCCAGTCGCTGGGAGGCATCCTGGCCGGCGTGGCTATTGTGGCGCTGGGCTATTCGAATTTGTTTGCGATTATTTTCTCGCTGGCATTAAAGCAAGTACCGGAAAAGGCGAACGAGGTTTCTTCACTCCTGATCGTAGGCGTTTCGGGAGGCGCCATTGCACTGTTGCTGGGCGTTGTGTCCGACGCTTACGAAACGCAGTGGGCGGCGATGGCGATTGTAGCAGCTATCTGGCTCTACTTGATTGCCCTGATCCGGACGGTCAACAGATGAATGCTACACAGGAGTGGGGGCAAACCACTCCTGTGTAACAAAATCACAAAACATTTAGATTCATATCCTTTCATTTCCGTAGAACAGACTCAGGCAGTGTTGTGAATACGGTTTCTTTGGCTCGCAACTTTTTTCAAAGGTATCTTTTTTTGACCGATTAGAACCCATTATTTCCGGTGTACTGTAAGCATTATTAGGGGACTAACCGCTAACAACCGCCCGGTTGCTCATCGAGTAACCGGGCGGATACGCGTCGAGTATTCGAGCGAATACGTATCGAGTATCCGCCCGGATACGCATTAGTGTCTTTCGCTAAAAAAGTTGACTTTGCAATCATTGATCCGGTTCAGGACATCGAAGAGCCGGGTCGATAGGATGGAACGTGGTTGATTTCACCCCGGCAGGGAATAGATGATAACGGTGTACCGGATGGCGTCGTGATTGCCGCAGAAGAGGCGGTTGAAAATACCTCAGCCCGGATCCGGAGTAAACGGAAACGGTACTCGTTATTTCTGAATCAGATTCATGAATTCCACGCGGGTTTTAGCCTGCTGGAAAAAGCCGGTGAAGTCGGAGGTTGTTGTGAGCGAGTTTTGTTTTTCTACGCCGCGCATCTGCATGCACATGTGTTGCGCTTCGATGACGACCATGACGCCTAACGGGTTCAGCGTCTTTTGAATGCATTCCTTGATTTGCCGCGTCATGCGTTCCTGCACCTGCAGGCGGCGGGCAAAAATATCTACTATCCGCGGGATTTTGCTCAGCCCGGTAATGTACTTGCGGGGAATGTAGGCGATATGTGCCTTTCCGAAAAAGGGCAACAGGTGATGTTCGCAAAGGGAAAAGAAATCAATGTTCTTGACAATCACCATTTGCTTGTAGTCTTCGTCCTGAAACATGGCGGAGGCCAGGACGGCTTCCGGATCCTGACTGTAGCCCTGCAACAAGAATAGCATGGACTTCGCCACCCGTTCCGGCGTCTTCAGCAGGCCCTCACGCGTGACGTCTTCTCCCAGCAAACGGATGATTTGGCGGTAATATCCGGCAAGCGCCTCGGTCAGACGCGATGTATCTTCGTTCGGTTCCATTGGGAGGAGGGGGGTCAATTCAAGAAAATCCGGACGTTTTCCTTGACTATTTTCATCTCTTTCCTGAAAGAAGGGAAAGAACCGGTCAGTTTGTACATCATGCACAGCGCTTCCTCATAAGTCGTGAAATCGCCTACGCGCAACCGCCAGAAAGGGGCTGTGTAGTCCACATAGGTCGATGCGTCGCTGTATATTTGGTCAATCTGGCTTTTTTTGGAGAAGGCTTCGTCCTTAGACCTGCGCTGATTGTTGCCCGTAAATACCTGAATGGTATAACCCGGTACAGTCACATAGCTTCTGTTTCCGTCCGTTTCTATTTTCACGTTACTGCCGTTTGATTCCATCAACGTCCGGATGGCCTGCGACTGGAAAATCGTGACCGTTCCCTTTCCCCGTTCCGGTTTTGTCAGGGCGTCGAAGATGGAGGTTTGTGCCCACAATTCGCTACCCTGACAAAGGAACAGAAACAGCAAAAGAAAATGCTGCAATTTCATTGTACGTTAAAAAGCTTCTACAATCGGCAGGAACTTTTCTACGCTGAGCGAAGCGCCGCCAATCAACCCGCCGTCCACATCCGGGTTGGAAAACAACTCTTTCGCATTGCCGGCATTGCAACTTCCGCCGTAAAGGATGGAGGTGTTCTCCGCGATTTCCCTGCCGTATTTTGCCGCGAGGGTTTGACGGATATGCGCGTGTATTTCCTGCGCCTGTGCTGCCGTGGCCGTCTTTCCGGTTCCGATAGCCCAGACCGGCTCGTATGCCAGCACTAATTTACGAAAATCTTCAGCCGGTAAATCAAAGAGAGATTTCTCTATTTGTGCATCCACGACTTCGAAATGTTTCTCAGCCTCGCGTTCCGCCAGCACTTCGCCGATACAGAATATCGGAGTCAGTTGGTTGGCCAGCGCTAATTCCACTTTGGTTTTCAGGATGGCCGGCGTCTCGTGATAATACATCCGTCTTTCGGAGTGTCCCAAGATCACGTAGGTTGCTCCCGTGGAAGCAATCATTTCCGCAGAGACTTCGCCCGTGAAAGCGCCGGTCGCCCGGTCGGCGGCATTTTCGGCAGCTACGCCGATTTTCCGAGTGTCAATCGCCGCAACAATGCTTGCCAGGTGCGTAAAAGGTACTCCAATGATTACGTCGCAATTTGGCGTCCTCTCTCTCAACGCCTCATTCAAGCCTTTGGCCAAGGCCAATCCTTCCGGCAGGGTCGTGTTCATTTTCCAGTTCCCCGCCACAATGTTTTTTCTCATTGTTATTCTTATTTAGTAGTTTGTAAACCTGTTTTTTTCTTGCAGGTTCTACGATTCCACAAAAAATCATAAACCCAAATCAGCAGCAAAGGTAGTGCAAAACCTGAGATAATCCGTAACCAGCGCTCTGCTTCCGGGTTATTTTGTTTCGCCGGCGGCGCCTCCGTTTCTCCGGTATCACTTTCCGGCAAAAGCGTTTCGCCTAAATAAGCGGCCAGTGTTGCCGCCAGCGTGTTTTCGTCCGGAATGTCGTTGTGATGCCATTTGGCCAGGATGGTTCCTTCCTTTATCAGTATCAGACCGGGACTGGAACGAATCATGGTTTTCAGTACCACGTCGTCGGCTGTCAGGAACGGGTAATCGGCGCCCGTATTTTTTTGCCATTCCTCGATTCCCTCCGGGGACGAAGCCGTGACGCAATAAAAGAGGTAGCGCTTTTCGCGGGCATATTCGTACACCTGGTTAATCTCCTCGATATGCCCGTCACTGGCCTGGTCCAGTGCGGGAGCCACCAGTAAAAAGAGCGGATCGGGACGGCTGAGTATCTGCATACCGATACTCTCTCCTTCTTCATTATATAGCTCAAATGAATTGATGAGCGGAATAAAGCCCTTCCTGATTTGTTTGCTGTCGATATACGTCCAAGTGGAATCACCCGCCGGTACGTCTTCCAGCGCAAATGCCTTCTTGACACCGTTTTTTTCATAAATGAAATGATATTCAGCCTGCGGCGCATTTTCAGGGATTTCCATCAACTTGAAAATGTTGTTGCCCACTTTGTAGGGGCGGAAATCAAGGATGGGTAAATGGTCATAGTTCTGGATGCAAAAGGCGATGCAGAAAAAGAACGAAAACGGAAGGATAAACCAGTAGGCTTTGTAGGTGTAAAACGGAGTCAGGCGCCGGCAGTAGATGTAAAGGAATATCGAACAGGCCAACAGGACAATATTTTTATAAAACGTCTGCCAGTTAGTGATGATTAGCGCATCGCCGAAACATCCGCAGTCGGACACCGGATTGAAAAGGGCCAGGTAAAGCGTCAGCGGCGTCATGAAACACAAGACCAACAGGGTACAGAAGGTGATTAATTTCCGGTAAACACCCATCAAGAGGCAAAAACCCAGCGTAAATTCAAGCGCGGCCTGGCCGAAGGAGAGGATATTGTCTGTCCATAGGAAATAATCCAGTTCGAAAGTGGAAAGGTATTCCTTGATTTTAATGGCGTTGCCTATCGGATCGATAGCTTTCACGAGGCCGGAAAAAACGAAAACGGCACCGACCAACGCCCGTGAAAATTCCGCCGTTATTTTAATGATTAGCTCCTTTTTCATCACTCTTCGCCGAATTCATGTTTAATCAGGCCAAACAGGGCGTAGTTAATCATGTCCATGTAATTGGCATCAACGCCTTCGGAAACAAGCGTGTGCCCTTCATGATTTTCAATCTGCTTGACCCGGTGTATTTTGGTAAGAATCAAGTCTGTGTACGAACTGATACGCATGTTTCGCCAGGCTTCGTCGTAGTCATGGTTTTTGGCAAACATCAGTTCTTTGGTTTGCGTGATATACTTGTCATACAAAGCTAACGCTTCGTCAACGGGCATATTTGGCGCGTCCGTGCACGGCCCCAATGCCAATTGAATCAGCCCAATCACGCCATAATTAACAATCGCCGCAAATTCCGACTGGATACCTTCTCCAATTCGGCTTTCCTTTTTCATTTCAAGGCTACGGATGCGATTGGCTTTGATAAAAAGCTGGTCGGTAATGGAAGACGGCCGCATGATACGCCATGAAGCACCGTAGTCGCCTAATTTCTTCCGGAAAATTTCCCGGCACCGGTGAATAACCTGTTCAAATTGCTGCCCTGTATCCATAATTATTCAAAGAATCAAGGATTCAAAATGATGCCGAATACCACTTATTATATCATCAGGAACAGCGTAGCGAACGCCCGATTTGCAATACCACTGTTTTGGTGATATTGTTCATTTTGCACAACCGGTCAACACTTACGCCGTGTCTCTTGGCAATGGAACCCAGCGTGTCGCCCTTTTGTACCCGATAGTACACCGTGACGCTGTTCTCCGCCGGCGGAGTGCCGGACGGAGCCTCCCGGGTTTCCGTTTCAGGAACAGAATTGACGGTTGTCAATTGGGATTCCGAGGGTTGGCCAGCCGGCACGGCAACTAATGATTGTTCGTCCACTTCATTTGTTTCCGTATCGGAGGCTTGTTTTTTAGCCGGTTTAACTGCCCTGTAACAGATTTCCTGACCGACACGCAAGGCTTCCGTAGAAAGGATACCATTCAGGCGGCACAATGCCTCAACCGTGGTTCCGTATTGGCGGGCAATGGAATTGAGCGTTTCCTTTTCCTGTACCTTATGATATAAAGCGGCCGGTTGTTCCGGCGCTTTTTTCGCCTCGGTTTTTGCGGGAACAACGGACTCTCCGGCTTTCTGTTCCTTCCCAGTCGTTTTGGCTGCGGCTGTTCCACAACGAATCGACTGGCCGATACGTAGTTTGGAGGTACTCGAAATACCGTTCAAACGGCACAATTCCATTACGCTCGTACGGTACATTAATGCGATTTTGCTTAACGTCTCACCCTGTTTGACGCGGTGATAGACAATCCGTTCGGAGGTAGAGGTATAGACATTACCGCTTTGGGCATGGCCTTTCCGGAACACATAACTATCATTATGAGGCGTTCCGCTTTTGAAGTCAATCAGATGGCTCGGATCGATCGCCTGACCCAGAAAACGGGTTTCGAAATGCAGGTGGGAACCGGTGGAACGGCCTGTATTTCCGCCCAGCGCAATCGGCTGACCCGCTTTGACGATGTCGTTTTCGGATACCAGGTATTTGGACAGGTGGCCGTAAACGGTTTCCAAGCCATTCGGATGGCGAATGACCAGATAATTCCCGTAACCACGACGTTCATAACTTTTGATTCGTACTTTCCCGCTGAATGCGGCGCAAACCGTGTCGCCCACCTGTACTTTCAGATCAATTCCACGGTGCATCCGGCGGCGGCGAGGGCCATATTTGGACGTCACCTTCAGTTCGCTTGTGACCGGAAGAACAAAAGTGGAACAATCTATCTTAAAGGAGTCCGGAAGAGCAATCTCCCTGCTGCGAAACGGATTCACCCAACTGGTATCCCACGAGCCGTACAATTCGTCGGCCGGAAACCGGAGCGCTTCCGCCTCCAGCAACTCCTCGCGCGAGAGGTAATCCATGGTCGCCAATTCCGCGCCAAACCGCTCTTTCTTAATATCTATCCGCTCAGCCATTAGTTCGGATACCTGACGGTCCATCTGACTTTGTAGGGAATTGGCCGCCGGTGCGATTTCCTTTCTTTTCAAAGGCTCTTTACCCTGCATCCCCAATACCATCCATGTAACACCGCATAGAATAGACCATATTCTTACTTTCATATTTCGTCTTTTTGTTTTCAAGTTTATCCCTATAAAACGTCTAAACTTTATAGTTCTACTTTCAAAAATCCATCAAATATCAACATTTTCAGTTTACCAGCCAAAAAAAACGGCAGAAAAACCGTTTTCTTGTTTTTTACGCTGCGCTTATACTGATATATAATCCGCTTCAAAATAGCAGATTAAACGAAAACATGTTTTGTGACATATTTTTCATTATGTGATTATTTGCTATAAGAGGCAGAAAATAGTAGCGAATAACTGCCGCTTTTTGTCCGGGAAAAACTATGAAAAGGGTGCAAAGTTCACCGTCGAAAACAGCAAGATCGTGAAAAACGCATAAAAAAAAACGATCCGCTATTTACGGTTCGTTCCGGTTTTGACACTGTGGCTACTGCCGGCCTTGCCTTGTACCGTGCACCGTTCTTGGAAGGATTAAAATTCGTCAATCCCTGCCACTCTCACCACCTCAATTTCGTAGGCCATGGTCGAATAGATCGGAAACGATGATAACTCAATAAATGAGGGAATCGCCGTGCCGCTGGTGTAACCGGGTTGATAATAACAAAGTGCATAAGGGACCCAAATTTCCCATTTGTCACCTTCAACCATATATTGCAGGGCCAGTCGCCATCCTTCCATCAGTCCGGTACTGTTGACCGCGATTGTCAGCGGACTGCCGTCGTCGAAGAGTTGCTGTGCGGCTACCGTCCCCGAGGAGATGTTCTTGGCCGGATCGGCGGCGACATGCCAGGCTTTGTAATATATCTGCACACGGCTGGTGTAATAAACCGGCTTGACGCCTTCGCCTTTTTTAAGTATCTTATAGTAAATACTCCCGTTGTTACCGAGCGACGGAAGTTCTACATAGTCGGGATTAGCTGCAATGGATTTGAAAGCCTGCTCATTGGCTAATTTCCATGCCTCTTCCGCGGTGTTGTCTTCCTCTTTGCAGGAGGTTACAAGCAGTGCGGCCAGCAATATCCCTGCAAAACTCCAAATTTTTACTCCTTTGCCGTACATGGAGGTTGTTAGTGTTGATAAAGTTTTCATTCTGTTCGCTTGTTTCGTGATCGTTCCGGTTTTGTTCCTTGCAAATTGCATTCTTTGCTCCGGCGGTTTATTGCAATTGGCACAATAAATTCCGCATGTTTACTTTTTCGGTGATGAGGTCGTGCAGCCGGTTGACGGGTACACGCTCCTGCAACATGGTGTCGCGATGGCGGATGGTGACGCAACGGTCAAGCAGCGTGTCGTGGTCAACGGTGATGCAGTAGGGCGTGCCGATAGCGTCCTGCCGGCGGTAACGTTTGCCGATGGAGTCTTTTTCGTCGTATTGGCAACGGAAGTCAAAACGCAGCAAGTGAAGAATCTCCAGCGCTTTTTCGGGTAGCCCGTCTTTACGTACGAGCGGCAACACGGCGAGTTTGACAGGCGCCAGGACGGGCGGCAACTTCAATAAAACGCGCGTCTCGCCGTCGGCGAGCGTTTCTTCGCAATACGTACCGGCCAGGATGCTGAGGAACATACGATCGAGGCCTATGGACGTTTCAATGACGTAAGGCGTATAGCTCCGGTTCAATTCCGCGTCGAAGTACTGAATCTTTTTTCCGGAATATTTTTCGTGCTGGCTGAGGTCGAAGTCGGTACGGCTGTGTATGCCTTCCACTTCCTTAAAGCCGAAGGGCATTTCAAATTCGATGTCGGTGGCAGCGTTGGCATAGTGTGCCAGTTTGTCGTGGTCGCGGAAACGGTATTTGGCATTGCCAAGTCCAAGGTTACGGTGCCATTTCATGCGGAAGTCTTTCCAGCGGGCAAACCAGTCCAACTCGTCGCCGGGACGGACAAAGAACTGCATTTCCATTTGTTCAAATTCGCGCATACGGAAAATAAACTGGCGGGCAACGATTTCGTTGCGGAAAGCCTTCCCGATTTGCGCAATACCGAAAGGTATCTTCATCCGGCCGGTTTTCTGAACGTTGAGGAAGTTGACGAAGATGCCCTGTGCCGTTTCGGGACGCAGGTAAACTTTCATGGCACCGTCGGCCGTCGAACCCATTTCGGTGGAAAACATCAGGTTGAATTGCCTAATATCCGTCCAGTTGCGCGTACCGGAGATGGGGCAGGCGATTTCGCTATCAATTATCAATTGGCGGAGCGCCTTGAAATCGGAATCGTTGAGCGCTTTCGCAAAACGGCTATGTATTTCGTCGCGTTTTGCCTGGTATTCAAGCACACGCACATTCGTCGAGCGGAACTGGGATTCGTCGAACGCCTCCCCAAACCGTTTGGCGGCTTTCTCGATTTCCTTATTGATTTTTTCGTCTATTTTGGCCAGATGGTCTTCGATCAACACATCAGCGCGATAACGTTTCTTGCTGTCCTTGTTATCTATGAGTGGGTCGTTAAAAGCGTCCACGTGTCCGGATGCCTTCCAGATGGTAGGGTGCATGAATACCGCGGAGTCGATACCGACGATGTTTTCGTGTAACAGCGTCATGCTGTCCCACCAGTATTTCTTGATGTTATTTTTCAGTTCTACACCGTTTTGACCATAATCATACACGGCGCCAAGCCCGTCGTAAATTTCGGAGGAGGGGAAAACATATCCGTACTCTTTGCAGTGAGAAATCAATTTTTTAAATACATCTTCTTGTGCCATAAGACTTTTTGTTCTTTGAAGGGTGCAAAGTAAAGGAATTTTCGCGAGACGCAGCATGTTTTAGAGTTTATTAAAGTTTCCCCGGTATGCCGGCGCATGGCTTACTGTCCGGCAGAGGGTGTATCTTCCGTTTCTTCGTTACCGGCCAGTTTGCTGTCGATGTAAAGTATTTTTTTGATTGACTTCTCTTTTTCCCGCCGCATGAACTCAATATCCTTGAGCACAACGGCCAAATCATAGGTGGCACGGATGGCCTTTCGGTCATTTTCGCCGAGGGGAAGCGAAAAGGCGGTCCCTCCGGTGTATTCGGCTTTGATACGCGCCTTGTCGGGGGCAAGGTAAACGAAATGCATGGCAGAAAGGCCGTTTTCGCCTTTGTAGGTAACCACTTCGGTGACATTGCCTTCGTCCTTAAAGCGATAATTCATGCCCCCGTCGTAGGGAATGGAAACCGTTTCGGCATAAGAACCGTTGGGCAAACTCAATTTCAAGCCGGTATGATTGAGTGGCCGTTTGCCGAAATAGACACTGGCGAGATAGATTTCCCCTTTCTCGTTTACGCCGCAACGAATGTAACTGCGTTCTACATTTCGCTCAATCACCTGCTGTTTCCAGACATAGTTTCCGATCTTTTCATAGATAGAATCCTTCTCGAAAACAAATCCCTTTTTCAGTTTTTCGGCTTCCTCCATGCGTACAGGCATCAAACTGTCGCAGAAGGCCATGTTGCGTTCACTTTCGCCGCGTTCGACCTGCCGCATCAACACAAGCGCCTCTTTCAAAACCTCCAATTCACGCGGATATCGTATGCGAAGCGTATCAATCGTGTTTTTGGCGGCACCGAACTGCTTGTTTTCATACAACATTCGGGCTTGTTGCAGTTGTTCGCGAGCTTCTTCCCTCTTGCCGCAAGCCGTCAGCGCCAGCACGCAAAAAAGACATAGTTGTATTCCTCTTAGTTTCATTTATTTTTATATATCACTTGATTCTTGATATTCCTTTTTTCCGGAGACAAAATTACAGAAAAACGGCACGCGTAAGCAGGGCTGACGCATCTAAATTTATTTTCAGTTATGCATAAACGAGCTATCTTTCCGCCCAAAAAGCATATGAAAAGTCCCCTGAGTTATTTTTCGGATTTAACAGACCCTCGTGTTGC
>JAISOP010000242.1 GCA_031275525.1 Tannerella sp. | reverse complement strand
TTACATATGCAACTTGCGAATCAAACCCGGATAGAAATAATCCGGGCTGAACTTCTGCGCTCTTTCCTGGGGGATATTTATATTGAAACTGCCGAACTAGTTATATCGAACTCAGGTTTCAAAATGCCAGCTACACTGTGTATTTTTGTTCCTGGACACTCCAGGACGCCAGCTACACAGTGTATTTTCTTTCCCGGAGTCTCCAGGACGAAAAATACACTGTGTATTTTCCTTCCCGGACACTCCGGGACGCCAGCTACACTGTGTATTTTCCTTCCTGGAGTCTCCAGGACGAAAAATACACTGTGTAGCCGTAAAAACAGCACGCGTTAGGGTTTTGTGCATTCAGGGAATAGATCGAATTCTTTATGTTCTTTAGGTCTTTTAAGTCTTTTAGGCCTCGGGGAACCGAACTACACAGAACCGGTCATGCATGGCCGGTTCTGCGGTGGCCTCCCATTGTATAAAGGAGAATCCTTCAGGTCTCCGGCGCCTCGACAAGGGTCGTGTTCCAGTCGCTCATTGCGCTGTTGCTGTCTGCAAAGTCCGGCAGGTGATATTTCCGTCCATCCGGGCCTTTCAGGGCACAAACCATATCCGCCGGACCGGAATAGGCGCGCTGCTCGAAAAGGGCTTGCTGCTGCGGATTGGCCGGGTCAATCTGCGAACCGGCCACGATTTGTAGCGAAACCACGCCGTCCTTCGCGCTTTTGGCCAGAAAGGGACTGCCACCCGGTCCGCCGGCATTGCGCACCATCCCGCACACACGCAGGGGACGTAACAATTGCTGTCGGATATAGAGGATCAACTCCGCGTCTTCGAGGTACTTCATCTCCGGATTCTTGATGCACAGTTCGTCTTGCAGGAAGTAAATCATTTCCTCCACCTGCTCCTGCGTATAGCTACCGCTTTCAATCAGGCGAAGGTGGCCGAAGATATTTTCCTGCAGGTTGACCAACATTCCGGCAAGCGCCTTTTGGTAGGGCGCCGGCCTCTTGAGGGGGTCGGGGAGCGCGTTGCCGATGTGCCCGATAAACACAACATCGGCATCCACCCGGCCCAGGCGCTCAATCAGCGCCTGTCCTGCCGGTGCATCCCCGGCAGGAGTGTGCGTGAGAAACAGCGCCGTCCGGTTGTTCCCCGCCAGGTAGGTATCCCATGTTTTTATGCAGGCTTCGCGTTCTTCATCTGTAAAGGTGCGGATTCCTTTCCGGAGCGTGGCCGGGGCAACGATTTCCACAAACGGGATTCCCTCTGGGAAACACGCCGGCTGTTCCTTTGTCCGCAACTCCGGTATCTGTTTTTCCGGCTGCTCCGGCCGGTTTTCTTCTGTCCACATCATATCGGTAATGAAATTACAAATCAGGGCAAATATAGAAAATACCCGGCAAAGCGGACGGCTATGTCGGGGAAAAAAGATATTTTTACCACAGAATTTGGTTTATGAATTAAGAACGATGGGAACAGTTTCATTTTTTACACCGGAAGAAAAGCAAACGTTTTTTTCTGTATATCGCCGATTACTTTCGGATTTGTCCTCCTGCCTGGAGAAAGACGACCTGCGGAAGATGAAGGCCTTGATGCAGCAAATCAATGTGTCCGACTGCTACGGGCGCGACCCGAACGGTATCAACGGCCTGTTGCGGAACGTGTCCACCGCCCTGATTGCCACTTCGGACATCGGCCTTCGGCGAACGGCCGTGATTGCCATGCTGCTCTACCGTCCGGTGCTGAAGAAGCACATCCCGGTCGAGGAGGTGGAGGCGACCTTCGGCGGGGAGGTCTCGCTCCTGATTAACCGGTTGCAGAAAACGTCCGACCTTTATGCCCGCAATACGGCGGTCAATTCCGAGAATTTCCATCACCTCCTGTTTTCGTTTGCCCAAGACGTACGGGTGATTTTGATTATGATTGCCGACCGGCTCTGCCTGATGCGCCTGGGTAAACAACTCAAGGCGGACAGCCGCCTGCGCCTGGCCACCGAAGTGTCGTACCTCTATGCCCCGCTGGCGCACCGGCTGGGGCTGTACAAGATCAAGAGCGAACTGGAGGACCTGTCGCTTAAATATCTCGACCCGGAACAGTACAACCACATCAAGGCCAAACTGAACGAGACCAAACGCTCGCGCGATGCCTATATTGCCGAATTTATTGAGCCGGTCAGGCGGAAACTCGAAGCCGCCGGCCTACAGTTCGACATCAAGGGACGTACCAAATCCATTTATTCCATCAACAACAAACTGAAGAAGCAACAGGTGGAGTTCGAGAAAATCTACGACCTGTTCGCCATCCGCATCATTCTCGATACGCCGCAGGAAAGGGAGCGGTCGGAGTGCTGGCAGGTGTATTCAATCATTACGGACATGTACCAGCCGAACCCCCACCGGATGCGCGACTGGATTTCCATCCCGAAGAACAACGGCTACGAGAGCCTGCACGTCACGGTGCTCGGCCCGCAGAACCGCTGGGTGGAAGTTCAGATACGTACCCGGCGCATGGATGAAGTGGCCGAACGGGGACTGGCTGCACACTGGAAATACAAGGGCGTCAGGGAAGAGCGTGGGCTGGACGAGTTCATGAATGACGTGCGTGCGATGCTCGAAACGCAGGATATATCGCCGCTGGACGCCATGAAAACGTTCAAGATGGACCTTTACCAGGACGAAATCTACGTCTTCACACCGGGGGGCGAACTGATCAAACTGCCCCGGGGCGCTACGGTGCTTGACTTTGCCTTTGCCATTCATTCCCAACTGGGTTGCCGGTGCGTATCGGGCAAGGTGAACGGGAAGAACGTGCCGATTCGCCACACGCTGAACAACGGCGACTCGGTGGAAGTCCTCACCTCGCCCGCCCAAAAACCCAAACAGGACTGGCTGTCGTTTGTGGCTACCGGCAAGGCGCGTTCCAAGATTAAACAGGCCATCCGCGAGGAATCGGCCCGGACGACCGAGTATGCGAAGGAACTGTTGCAGCGGCGTTTCAAGAACCGGAAAATCGACGTTGACGAAGCCCTCATGATGCGTTATATCAAGAAAAAAGGATTCAAGACGGTGACGGATTTCTACCTCGACATTGCCGAAGAACGGCTGGAGGTCAACCATGTGCTGGAAGAATACCTGGATCTTGAACGCAGGGAAAAGGAACTTGCCGAACACCCGGAAGTGCGCAGCGCCGAACAGTTTGTCGCCCCCCCGCAGACGGACGAAATGGCCTCCAGCCGGGATGTGCTGACCATCGACAAGAACCTGACGGGCATCGAATACAAACTGGCCAAATGCTGCAATCCCATCTATGGCGACGCGATATTCGGTTTCGTTTCGACGCAGGGAATCAAGATTCACCGGATGAACTGCCCCAACGCGCAGGAAATGTTCAACCGCTTCGGATACCGCATCGTCCGGGCACGCTGGAGCGGAAAGACGGATGCCGGCTACAGCGTGACGCTACGCGTCATCGGGCACGACGACATCGGTATCGTGACCAACATCTCTTCCATCATCTCCAAGGAAAACAGCATGACCCTCCGTTCCATTCACGTGGATTCGGTCGATGGGCTTTTCCAGGGCGACATCACGGTACTGCTAAGCAATACCTCCGCCATGGAACAGTTAGTCAAGAAAATCAAGGGAGTCAAGGGGGTTAAACAGGTGAGCAGGCTGTTTGGTTGAGCCGGGAAGCCACTTCAGCTTTCCAGGGAGGCGCCTGTCAATGAATCTTCACCGGTTGCCGGGCTGTCCGTGTCCGCGGCAAGGAGGATGGACGGCTCGTCGTCGGGATCGAACGGGCGGTCTTCGAGTTTATGGAAAAAATTCTTCACAAAAGACGTTTTCTTTTCGTTGAAAGGCTCGCCTTTGGTACGGGTGCTGCTGTAGAGTTTATGGATATAGTCGAGGTGAAGCTCGTCGAGCAGGATTTGCTTGAGTACGGGAATTTGCTCGAGATCGACGTCGTAGAAGAAGCCCAATTTGTCCATGCCGAGGTATTTCACGTCTTCGGGCGAGAGGTGCAGGCGTTCGCTGAGCACGTTGCCTTCGTGCACGCGGTGGCTGAGCAGGGGCAGGAAGGTGAGTACAAGCAGGTTGTTACCCTCGATGGTAAAGGCGAAATAGCCGATGGTCCTCCCTCCCGTTTCGTCGGGCATGATGTAGGCGATGTAGAGCCTTCCATCGGCTCCGCGCACTACGCGCTGGACGAACATGAGCGAGAGGATCACCAGTTGGGTACGGACAACGGGGTGTACCGTGTCGATGCGTTCCTTGAGGCGGTGAATGGCGTGCGACTGGATGTAGATGTCCAGTTTCCGGTCGTGTTTGATGTCCGGGAAAAGTTTACTCATGGGAATGGTGGCGCTCAGGCTGGGGATTTCTCCTACGGGGCCGAGGAGCACGCGGAACGCCGTACGCTCCCGGTTGTGGTAATTGAAACGCAGGGTTTGGCATTCGTGCGTGGTGACGTGCAGGATGTGCTGGAGTACCGGCCGGTGCATCATCGAGGTCGATTGCTGGGGTGTTGCCAGTCCGTAAATACGGAAGTTGGGTTGCGAAAGGGACATCAGCGAGATCTTGATCGAGCCTGTGATCTGCTTCTGGCTCTTTACGAACATATCCGTCGCCTCAAAAGCGGCGAGCAGGCGTTGGATCGCATCCAACTGTTGTTGTTGCAGGGTATTCGTATAGGCTTCCGACGAGCAGATCATCAACAGGGACTGTCCGATGGTCACCGTGTCCATCCACGTCACTCCGGTTGCCTGGTCGAAGAAGTTATTTTTCAGGGACGTGGTCAAATTATCCTGTATATAGCGGATGAATTGCTTCGGCACCTTGTGTCCCGGCATGGCCGCGATATAGGGGGGCGTGACGGCGATGAGGAACATTTCTTGCTTCTGGCGTTTGGTGAACAGGTCAAACAACGATTCGTCCTCACCCACTGCCCGGATGATACGCCGCGCCGTGGCATAGCACGTATCCAGATAGCTCTTGGAGTGTTTGACCCCTATATGATGCGCCGGCGGCTGTACCTTCTTTTTCTTCCTGTTATTCTTACTTTTCGACATAATCCAAATTATAATCCTGCACTGTTGAACGGCCGTAAAGCCTGTCAAATTTTACCCCAAAAGAACGGGCAAATGTATGGAAAAAAAATCAATGAAAGGCGCAATCCATAGTTGCCGGCAGGGCTGACGCATCTAAATTTATTTTCAGTTATG